>NZ_CAPDXS010000188.1:0-8717 GCF_948601915.1 uncultured Acetatifactor sp.
TCACACCCCAATCAGCGCATCAAACGTCCCCACCACATTCAGCCTCCCGTACCCCCACTCCCGGTTCGGATACGTCAACTCCCCACTCCGCGACGCCCCCCTGACAAAGTAATTCTTAATCTCCCTGCTGGCCACAATCTGGTTGTTCTTCTCCACCACCGCCCACTGCAGGAACTGCGCCACCGCCCCCGCCGTGATGGCGGCGGCCAGGGAGCTGCCGGTCTCCCTGCCCCGGAGCGTGGATACGTCCACCCCGGGCGCGGCGAAATCCGGGGCTACCACATTGTTCCTGGTAAAGCCCCTCCCGGAATCGATGTAGAAGCTGTTGTTTGCCGCATTGTAGGTGGAGACGCTGATGACGTCCCTCGCCATGGCCGGCTCCGTCAGGGTGATGTAGGGCGATGCCTCCAGAAAATAGGCGGGCGCGCTCATGAACTGTGTGATGGGCAGCCACATATGGAAGCTCCCATTGTGGACGCTTCCCACCGCCTCCACCAGGAATGTCCAGATGCCCGGGGTGGGCTGGGCCACCCGCAGCAGAATCATCTCCTCCCCCGAGGACGGCTCCACCAGCGTCCCCGCTATGGTGATCTTCGTCCTCTCATAGACGAAGCTGTAGGTGATGCTGTCCTGGATGCCCAGCCGGATGGAGGGTATGGTCTCCCCGCCCGGAGAGCGCACGGACACGGTGAACACATCCGGCACATTCCCCCACAGCTCCATGACGAAGCCCTCCGCGTTTTCCGCCACCCTGACCTCCACCGGCTTCACGGCAGCCCCGCCTGACCGGCTCGACGGCTCCATGTTCCCCTGATAATGATGGCCCGCGTTTCCCTCATTGCCGCCGCATACCACCACCGCGCGGCTGCGCTTCGCCGCGATGGCGTCCAGGTAGCGCGGCAGCGGCGCGTTTCCCGCATGGTCCCCATAGCTGGTGCCCAGCCCCAGGCAGATGACCACAGGCCTGTAGAACTGCTCCGTGAAGCTGTCCGCGTACCGTACCCCCAGCATGATGTCCGTCTCCTCATAGGCCGGCACGCCCCCGGGCACCATGAAAAAATCCCTGAGGTACTGCTTGGCCTCCTTGAGCTTCACCACCACGATATCCGCCTCCGGCGCGGCCCCGATATAGGTCAGGCCGTTCCCCAGCCTGCTGCCCGCGGCCACACCCGCCATGGCGGTCCCATGGCCGTTCTCGTCCCTGCTGGGCACTATGCTGTAGGGATCGGGGGACTGCAGCGCCCGGTTGATGTCCTCTCTGGTATATACGGTGCCATAGTGGAGGCCCTCCGGAGGGGCGCCGTCCTGAATGGTCTGATCCCAGATTGCCAGGATCCGGCTGTTCCCCTGGCTGTCCCGGAAGGCCTCGCTGGTATAGTCTATCCCCGTATCGATGATGCAGACGACCACCCCCCGCCCCGTCAGGCTCAAAGGCGCCCTCTGGGCCTGGGTGATGCCGCTGACGATCAGGTTGTTGGGGTCGAAGCCCTGGCTTCCCACCTCCCCCTGCATCAGGCCGTACAGCTTCGGTACGCTTTTGTAGTCAAAAATGTACTCATTTACGTTCCTGACATTTTCCCGGCTGATGTACACGATATTGTAGAACTCATCCACCTCCAGATAGCACAGGTCGAAAAAGGCGTACCTCAAAGCATCAATGGGAAAATCCGTGATTACGTCATAGTATTCGCTGGAAAGAATCTTGTCTCTGCAGTCCATAACCGAATCCCTTTCCGCAGCAGGCGCTGTGGTATCCCTATTATCCTATGCGGGCCGGGGAAATCCGTTCCGCTCGGTAGGCCGAATAACCTGTAACCGGACAAAGGCGCTCCATGTGCCAGCCCCAGGCTTCCCATTGCAGATCTGCGCATAATCAAGTGGCGAAGAGCCATCTTCCCCTGCCCGCCATGCGGGGAAAGCCGCTAATTTCCATACGCACCCCTGCGCGTAAAAAGGGCAGCAGGCCCTCAAGCCCGCCGCCCATGATAAGTCCTTATAAAAACCCCGTCACTCCGCCACCAGCACGATCACCGTCCGGGGCGGAATCTTCAGCATAGTGCCATACTGGAAGTCCGTCTCCGCCTGGATGTCCTTCCCGTCCCCATACTCCACGAAGGTATTGACGCAGACCTTCCAGTTCCTGCCCTCCGGAAGGTTCGGAAGCTGCATGTCCAGCGGGTCCCAGTAGGCATTCATCCCGTAGAAGACGATATCGTCCTTCGTGCCCTCCTCGTTCCTGCCGGCATACATGATACCAATCAGCCTACAATTGTAGTCCGTCCTGCCGTTCCAGGGATAGCCATTGTGGAGGCTGATCTCCGGGAACCCGCACGCCGCGCTCCCCATGTCCTTCCTCACCACAGCGTGTTCCCTGCGGAAGGCTATCATATACCGGAAAAAATCGTGTATCTCCCGGTATTCCTCAAGCCTCTTCCAGTCCAGCCAGGAGATGCGGTTGTCCTGGCAGTAGGCGTTGTTGTTGCCGAACTGCGTGTTGCAGAATTCGTCCCCGGCGTAGAACATGGCCGGGCCCCTGCTGCACATCAGGGTGGCGAAGGCATTCTTCACCATGCGGCGGCGCAGGGCCTCCACCTCCATATCCTCCGTCTCCCCCTCCACGCCGCAGTTCCAGCTATTGCCGTTGTTGTCCCCGTCCGTGTTGTTCCAGCCGTTCTTCTCATTGTGCTTCACATTGTAGGAGTAGAGGTCGTACAGGGTGAATCCGTCGTGGCAGGTCAGGAAGTTCACGGACGCGCTCTCCCCCCGCTTCAGCGGATCGTACATGTCCCTGGAGCCGGTGATCCTGGCGATGGCCGTCCCCGCCAGGCCCCCGTCCCCCTTCAGGAAGCGCCGCATGTCGTCCCGGTATCTGCCGTTCCATTCCGACCATCTGCGGAACGCAGGGAAGCTCCCCACCTGGTAGAGGCCCACCGCGTCCCAGGCCTCCGCAATCAGCTTCACCTTGCCCAGGATGGAATCATGGGCAATCTCCTCGATGATGGGAGGCTTGCCCATGGGCTCGCCGTTCTGGTCCCTTGTCAGTATGGAGGCCAGGTCGAAGCGGAACCCGTCCACCCGGTACTCTGTCACCCAGTAGCGCAGGCAGTCGATGATGAACCTGCGGGTCACAGGGTGGTTGCTGTTCAGCGCGTTGCCGCAGCCGCTGAAATTGTAGTAATTCCCGTCCGGCGTCAGGATATAATAGACATCATTGTCGATTCCCTTGAAGGAGAAGCAGGGGCCGTCGTCATTTCCCTCCGCAGTGTGGTTGAACACAACGTCCAGGATGACCTCGATTCCGTTCTCCTTCAGCTCGTAGATCAGTTCCTTCAGCTCATCCCCCTCGTGGTTGTGCTCCACCACGGAGGAGTAGCTGGTGTTGGGGGCGAAAAAGCATACCGTGTTGTAGCCCCAGTAATTATAGAGCTGCTCCCCGTCCACCAGCCTGGCGTCCTCCATCTCATCGAACTCAAAGACGGGCATCAGCTCCACCGCGTTCACCCCCAGGTCCTTCAGATAGGGAATCTTCTGGCGCAGCCCCTCAAAGGTGCCCCTGGCCGTCACGCCGGAGGACTCGTCCTTTGTAAATCCCCTCACATGCAGCTCATAGATCACCAAATCCTCCAGGGGCGTCTCCAGGTGCATGATCTTCCCCCAGTCGAAGTTGTTCTCCACCACCCTGGCATGGTATTCGAAGTTCTTGCCGTTCTCCGGCCGCTCCCCCCAGTTGCGCTGCCCTGTCACGGCCTTGGCGTAGGGATCCAGCAACACATTGTTCCTGTCGAAAAGCAGCCCTTTTTCCCTGTCATAAGGGCCGTCCAACTGGAACGCGTACTCGAATTCCTCGATTTTCAGTCCGAACACCAGCATGGAATAGGTGTTCCCGATATGATAGGATTCGGGAAACTCCAGCTTCGCATAGGGCTCCGTCTCCTGGGGACGGAACAGCAGCAAGGTGCACTTCGTGGCGCCCAGAGAGTGAATCGTAAAGCTGACGCCGTTCCAGGACGCCGCGGCGCCGTCCCTGTTGTAGAATCCCGGCCTGACCTTGAAGCCGCCTATTTCATCCAAAGGCTGCAGCTTCTCGCCGCGCTGTGGTTTCAGATGTACAGATTCCATGTCCCCTCCCTCCAGCCGATTCCGGTCGTCCCCGGAATCCCGGGCCTCCCCCTCCTGCCCGGGATTCCCTTTCGGCTTACCATCAGTCATGATTTCCTGTTCCGTGTCAGACTCTTTCCTGCCTAACACTTTCTCGACGATACCCATTCCTCATGCCTCCGCTCATCTTGTCTGATATCGTATACAGCTCCCTCCAAAAGCTTTATTCGGGGAGAAAAACAGCGCTGCGGGAAGAATCCTCTCAGCGCTGCTCTCGTTTCTCTTAATCCATGTTGTTCTCTATACAGGAAATGATTTCCTGCTGAACGGGCAATACCTTCGCGAGAACCGCCTTTGCCTCCGCCGGCTTATCTGTCCGCAGCAGGTTCAGTATCTCGCTGTAGGACTCATAAATCGGGGTAAGTGACAGGTTTCCGGCTGTCCCCTTGATGGAATGCGCTTTCTCTATGGCTTCTTTGTAATCGCTCTCGTCGAAGTCCGGATCCACGGCCTGTGTCCCGATCATCTTCACAAAGGAGCCCAACAGCCTTTTGTAAAGCTTCTCATTCCCCATCAGACGCTTCAATCCGTCATCCACGTCCACGCCCAGAGTTCTCAGCTCATCTAACAGATTCATTTCTACACCTCTTTCTATACTCAATACTTCCCGAAGCCGTCACCCAGGGAGATCACCTGCTCATTGGACGCAGGGGAGGAATAGGAGGGAGCGCTCTTGAAGGAGGAGCTTGCGCCGCCACCGCTCTCGTTGCCCAGATGATAGATGGACAGCATCTCGCGCATCCTGGAAGCCTGGTTGGACAGCTCCTCGCTGGCAGCCGCACATTCCTCGCTGGTGGCGGAGTTGGTCTGCACCACCTGGGACACCTGGGAGATGGCCTGCTCAATCTGAGCCACAGCCGTCGCCTGATAGTTGGAGGATTCCGCGATGCCATTGATGATGACCTCGCTCTCCTGTACCACCTTCGTGATCTCCTCCATGGCCTTCGCGGTCTGGTCTACAATCTTGGAACCGGAGTTCACCTTTTCGATGGAATCCTCAATCAGCTCGGCCGTCTCCTCAGCCGCCTCCTGGCTCTTCGCCGCAAGGCTTCTCACTTCCTCGGCCACAACCGCAAAGCCCTTTCCTGCCTCGCCGGCCCTTGCCGCCTCAACCGCCGCATTCAGCGCGAGGATATTGGTCTGGAAAGCGATATCCTGAATGGTCTTGATGATTTTGGAGATATTCTCGGAAGCCCTGTTGATGCCCTGCATGGCGGAGATGGTATCCTGCATCTGCACATTGCCTCGCTTCACATCCTCGATGGCCTTCACCACCAAGCCTGCCGCGGAATTGGCCTGCTCTGCGTTCTGTCTGGTCTTCTCGGCAATCTCATCGATGGAAGCCGTAATCTGCTGGATAGCGCTGGCCTGCTCTGTAGAGCCCTGCGCCAGTGCCTGGCTGGCGCTGGCCACCTGAGAGGAGCTGATGGTGACCTGGGAGCCCGCGTCGCTGATATTGCTCAGTGCATTGTGGTTATCGTCCACCAGCTTCTTCAGGGAATTGCCCAGAAGGTCGTCCGCGGATACCGGATTGACCGTAATGGTCAGATTGCCGTTGGACACCTCCTCCGCAATATGGGACTGATATTTGATGTTTTCGACTACATGCATGTATTCGTCTACCAGCTCGCCGAATTCGTCATTGTTGTACTTCTCCATCTTGATGTCCACCCGGCCCTGGGCAATCTCCTTGGCCGCATCGGAGAGCTGCTTCACGGATTTCTCAATCGTCCTGATCAGCACCAGGGCGATGAAGAAGGTCACCGCCATGGAGAGCACCGCCATGGCCATCGTGAATATGGTGGAGCCCAGCAGATAGGACGACTGCTTTTCAGGATCCACGATATGGATTGCGTTCTTTGTGGACAACTGGCCAAGTATGATATTGATCAGCACAAGAACGCTCGGCACACAAAAACCGATAATCAATTTTGTCTTCATCTTCATGTCTTTCATAATGAATTATCTCCTCTCATTCTTCATTTTCTGTCATTGCCGCATCCACATTCTCTTCATCGTACAGCAGCTTCTCCGGATCCAGCAGGAGCTTTACCGAAGTGCCCACCTTTCCGATCCCGTAGACGTATTTGTTATGTCCCTTGTCGTTCCGTCCTATGGTGGGCGGCGGCAGGATGTTCTCCTTCTGGATCTCCGCCACCTCGGCAATCTGCTCCACAATCAGGCCCACCGTGGTATCCTTGACGGTGATGACCAGGATGCAGGTCTTGTCGTTGTACTCGCACTCCCCCTGCTTGAACCGCACGCGGACATCCACCACGGGGATGATCTTCCCTCTCAGGTTGATCAGGCCCTTGATGTAATCCTCCGTCTCAGGAATCTTGGTGATGGCCTGAAACTGGATAATCTGCTGTACATATTGAATCTCCAGACCGAAATACTCGGATCCGGACTTGAATGTCATATATTTGCCTTCCTGCGTGTCCGCACTGCTGGCACCGGTGTTCATCATTTCATCCATATGATTAGCCGTTCCTTTCTATGATTTTATTCTACCAATCCGGGTGCATCCAGTATCAGGGCGATGCTGCCGTCGCCCAGCTGCGTACAGCCGGACAGGCCCTTCACCTTCTTGATATAGGAAGGAATCGGTTTTACCACGATTTCCTGTTCTCCCACCAGCTTATCCACCAGCAGGCAGATCTTCCGGTCCTCCACCTCGAGGATCAGCATCACGCCGTCCTCCACGGACTCCTGATACTCCTCCAGGCCGTACCAGTTGCCCAGGCGGATCACCGGGAAGCAATCCCCGCGGATCATGACGAACTCATCGCCGTTGGGCTCATGGATCATCATATCTTCCTTCACCCGGATGAACTGCTTGATGACGCCTGTCTCCATGACGAAGGAGGATGTGCCCACCTCCATGACGATGCCGTCGATGATGGCCAGGGTCAGGGGAATCTTCAGGCTCATGACGCTGCCGCAGCCCGGCGTGCTCTCGATCTCCAGAGCGCCGCCGATGGCCTGGATGTTCTGCACCACCACGTCCATGCCCACGCCTCGTCCGGAGTACTCCGTCACCTGCTCATTGGTGGAGAATCCGGGCAGCGTGATGAACTGGTACACTTCCTTGTCGGTATAAGCGAAATCCGGCTTGTTGTCTTCCAGGATGCCCTGCTTCCGGGCCTTGGCCAGGATTTTCTCCCGATCCAGCCCTGTGCCGTTGTCCTCCACGCTGATCCATACCTTGCCGGCCTCGGTCTTGGCGGACAGGGTGACCTTGCCCTTCTCCGTCTTGCCGCTGGCCGCCCTCTCCTCGTTGGTCTCGATGCCATGGTCCACGGCGTTCCGCACCAGGTGCATCAGAGGATCGGAGATATGCTCGATGATGTTCTTATCCACCTCAGTGGAATCCCCCACCATCACGAACTCGATGTCCTTGCCCAGCTTCCTGGACACATCGAAGACGATGCGGTTCATCTTCTGGAAGGTGTTGGTCAGGGGCACCATGCGCATGGACATGATGACATTCTGCAGGTCTGTGGAGATAGAGGCAAGCTGCGCCGCCGCCTTGTTGAAATTGTCCAGGTTCAGCCCGGGCACCTTCAAATCCGAGCTCTGCAGCACCACGGACTCGGAGATCACCAGCTCCCCGATCAGATCCATCAACTGGTCCATCTTGCTCACATTGACGCTGATGAACGCGGCCTTTTCGCCCTTGGGCTTATCCTTGGCCAGCTTCTTCTGCCTGCCGGGCTCCTTGGACTGGATGACGAAATCGCCCGGCGTGATCTTGGGCGTCTCGGGCTTCTTCTCCTCCGCTTTGGCCTCATCGGCCTGCTTCGCCTCCTGCTTGGCCTCTATGACCTCCACGCTGGACTCCAGGTCGATCTGGGGCGCAGGTTCCGTGTCGCCGAAGTCAAAGCCCAGCAGGAACTGATTGGCATCGCACTCGAAGACGTCCACCTTCTCGATGTCGTATCCGACGCCTATCAGCTCCCGCACTTCCTCCTCGCTGCACTGTGCCTGGAGCAGGATGCGGAAGCCCTCTTTGATGATGGTCTCGCTGCACTTCTCGTCCGTGAGGAGATCCTCCGGAGAGTACAGGATGTCCTCCGCGATCTCCTTCAGGGCGTAAACGGTCTTGTACGCGTGTACATTGGCCATCTCCGTCTCCGGGAAGAAGTGGATGAAAATCTTGTAGAAGCGGCTGGCGGCGGTGGCCACGGGGGCGATGTAGAAATGCTTCGGCTCTTCGTGGACATTCTCTGCGGCCGGACCCTCTCCTCCTGCGCCTCCGTTCTTGATCTGGTTCAGGAATTTGTCCAAATCCGCGATGATGTCCGTGGCATCGCCGTCCGCGGTCTCGCCGTTACGAATCTTCTCCATTTCATTCGAGATGAAGTCCTCCACCTCCAGCACATGCTCCACCAGCTCCACATGGGGAACATTGTCCGGATGGGACTCCCTCAGATAGAAGAAGACATCCTCCAGTTTGTGTGACACAGCCGTGATATTGTCGAACATCATGATGCCGGATGAGCCCTTGATGGTATGCATGGTCCGGAATATCTCGTTGATGCTGTCCTCGTCAAAGC
>NZ_CAPDXS010000189.1:0-8685 GCF_948601915.1 uncultured Acetatifactor sp.
GACTGGAGCAAATCTGTTTCTATCATACAGGTTTGCTCCAGTTTTGTATAGGTACTCACTATCTACCGTATACGATATCTCCCTCGTAACTGTATTCCGCTATCAGCATATTCGTCACCTCGCTCCCTTTCCGTTTGAGATAATCAGAGAGGATTCCCTGCCTTATGCATTCATTGATTGCTTGCTTTATCGAATCCTCTTCTATCGAGTGCTCCCTCACCTTATCCACGAACAGGCTGTACTCCCTTAATATCCCGCACTTTTTCAGGATTATATGCGCTTTGTTGGAATTGATGTTTATGACCTTCACCTTCAGCTCCGCGGAATTTCCGCCGGGCGCGTCCAGAAAAGCATCGGACAGCTTCAGCTCCTTCTCCAGCGGGAAATCTTCCGTACCGTTATAAAATGTATAGAATTCCGGAGTCGGTATCTTTACCTGCGTCGTCCTGTACCGGGCTTTCTTCTCTACCAACTGCTCATAGGCCCTCCCCACGTACATCAGGCAGCGCAGGGGCATGTTGGGGTTCACGGTGCTCTGGTGTTCCCCCAGCACCAGCACCCTGCCGTCCGCCTCGAAGGAGATATCGTTCTTGAAGTTCTTGTACAGCACGTCCCCCACCCTTACCTTCCGGATGATGCCTTCGTCCTGATATTCTGTATCGTGCAATGCATTGTACAGGCTCAGCAGATTCTTCTTCGCGGATTCGTCCTCATAAAAAAGGTCCACGAACAGGCTGTCCTTATGCTTACGGTTTTCTGTCCCCATTGCCATCCCATCCTTTCATTTCCCCGTTCCAAAGCCCACTTTCGTCTGGGCCGTGCCGGCTTCGCCGCCTGTATGAAGCTGCGGATGATGTCGTTTCCGCTGGCCTTTCAGCGCCCGGCTGTAGAGGTTGCTATGCAGCAGCTCCGTTATCTATCAGGCCGGTCTTGTCAATATAGTAGAAGTCTTCTATACGTAATTTTTTGAAATCATCGATGCCCACAGGCAGCTTTACAGTGTTGCCCATGCTTTGCGCGCCCCCTTTCTGAAAGCTTTCTATCCTTAGTTTAACACAGATTTACAGCCCCAACAACTCCATATCCGAAATTTATGACACCTTCAAAAACACACCAAATAAGGATGGAACAGACATAAAATATATGCTATACTGTTTTCAAATAAAAAAGGAGAAGCCACTATGCCCGACAGAAAACAACAACTTATAAACGTCTTCCAGGACACCCAGGAATTCTATACAGTAAACAAAACCCTTGCTGGCGCAGTAGCCTACGGACGGCAGAACGCGAAACTATACGAGCCGGACGACTACCCGGAAATCCCCGTCTCAAACGCAAAAACCGGCCAGGTGCAGGTAATCGCCGCAAAGACCTTCGAGACGGCAATGAACCTGCACAAAGCATCCCCGGACAGGAAAATCGCCGTCCTGAACTTCGCCTCGGCCACACGTCCCGGAGGCGGCGTGAAGAACGGCAGCAGCGCCCAGGAGGAGAGCCTGTGCCGCTGTTCCACGCTGTATCCCACGATTGACAACGGCCGGTTCTGGGACAGATACTACAATGTGAACCGCGAGAAAAAAGACAACCGCCATACCGATGCCTGCATCTATTCCCCCGGAGTCATTATCTGTAAGACAGACGAGAGTATTCCGCAAAGGATGCCAGAAAATGATTTCGTGACAGTGGACGTGATAAGCTGTGCCGCGCCGAACCTGCGGAATGAGCCTGCGAACCGCTATAATCCGGAAACCGGGAAGCCTATGAAGATGGAGCCTCAAGAGCTATACGACCTGCATGTAAAACGTGCGAAGCACATCATGCATGTAGCCGCGGCGAACCAGGTCGATATCCTGATTTTGGGTGCGTTCGGTTGCGGTGTGTTCCAAAATGACCCGGATACGGTAGCCAGAGCATATCGGACAGCCTTACAAGACTGCCGGGATAAATTTGACAGCATTGTATTCGCGATTTATTGCAGTGGTACTGACAGGTCAAATCTTGACGCCTTCGAGAAGAGGATTGGCAGTTTATGATTTATGTGATTCTCGGAAAATTAGTAGTCAATATGGCGTTTATCACGCATGGCTCGCAGATACCGGGCTATAATGAGCCATGTATTTTGGCTGCATAAGGGAAGGGTAGAAGAGACAGCTTGGAGGAAACCATGAAACCAATAAAATACTACGACATCGGCCTGAACCTGTTCTGCAGGCAGTTCCCCGACCCGGAGAGGATAATCGAAGAAGCTTGGGAGCAGGAAGTATGCTGCATCCTCACCGGAACGGACATCAAAGAGGACAGGAAAATAGACGCTTTCGTAAAATCCCATGCCGCCTTCGGGACAGCCGGAATCCATCCCCACAATGCCGACCGCGCCAGGCAGGAGGACTTCCAGGCCATGGAGCGGATATTATCCCAGAACGACAGAATGGTAGCCGTAGGAGAATGCGGCCTTGACTACGACCGCATGTTCTCCACAAAGGAAAACCAGATAAGATGCCTGGAAAAGCATATCGTCCTTGCGGAAAAGCTGGATAAGCCATTGTTCCTCCATGAGCGCAGCGCCGCGGATGACTTTATAAAAAGGTTCAAAAACCATCCGGACATCTGCGTAAAATCGATAGTGCATTGCTTCACAGGCGATAAGAAGACGCTGGACAGATATCTTTCCATGGGCTTTTCCATCGGGATTACGGGCTGGATCTGCGACGACCGCCGGGGGAGGGAGCTGCGGGAGGCCGTGTCCCTGATTCCGCTGGACAGGATTCTGGTGGAGACGGACGCGCCCTATCTGACGCCGAAGAATGTCCCCGGCCTGGACAGGACGAACGTGCCCCAGAACATCAGGTATGTAGTCAGGGATCTGGCTAAGTACATGAAAGTGTCAGAAGACATATTGATACAGAACGCGAAGAAGAATACGGAACGGATTTTCCGGATAACAGATTGACTGCGGCCGGGGACTCCTTATGGGAATCCCCGGCCCTGATATGGCGTGAAGCGCTGCGGAGCCAGAAGCTTCAATTTCTGCCAGAGGTTCTATAGCCACAGGAAGCAGGGGCTGTCTCCCCGCCTGAGAAAGCCTGTCAAACCGACACCATCACCCTGCACCGCTTCCTGTCACAGGCGATGCCATATTTGATGACAGTATCCATCCCATCCATCCTGAGCTTGGCATCATATCCCAAGTCTTCTATCTGCGCCAGAGCTTCCCGGCACCCCTTCTCCAGCCTTGCGTCCCTCATGGACTTTTCTTCTGCTTTTTCAGCCCTGCGTCTGCTGTTGGAATACTTGACCTCCTGTCATGAAGAGCACGCTCCACAGGCTGTCCGTATTGCTGTACAGATTCCGATAGGTCGGTTCCTGGTTTACCCTCTTCGTGACGCGCTCTTCATTTACCAGCAGCTCCAGCTTCCGCCTGGTGCCCGGCTTCGCCGCCTGTATGAAACTGCGGATGATGTCGTTCCGGTCATCATCGCGAACTGGAGGCAGCCATTGCTCTTCAGCGACCTGCTGTAGAGGTTGCGGATCAGCTTGGCCATCTCGTCGTAGTGGCCAAAATGCCGGGCTTTGTCCAGGGGCACATTGTACTCGTCAATGAGGAGGACGGCCTTCTGGCCACAGTGCTTATATAGATACTGGCACAATACCAGCAGACTTTCCGTCAGGACATCATCGGCTCCAACAACTAAATATCCGAAATTTATCTATCGGTAGTCTGCTATAAATATCTGCAAGACAAACAGACAGATTCAAAAAAGCATTGAATAAGGATGGAACAGACATAAAATATGTGCTATACTGTTTTCACATAAAAAGGCAGCTAAAAAATCAGAACCGGGGGGCGGGCATAGTCATCTGCGGGATACCGTGTCTTTGATATCGCTCTACAGGATTCTGATAGAGACGGACGCGCTCTGCCGGGAACTTTGGTAAAAAAAGCCCATAGAAAGAGGGACATATTTGAAACAATATAAAATAGGAATGTATGGAGGCAAATTCCTGCCATTTCACAAAGGCCACAAGTTTTGCGTAGACACTGCAGCGCAGGAGTGTGAAAAGGTCTATGTAATCTTATTTTGGGGCGGAGCCGATGAGGAAAAGATTCTGGAGGATTATCCGAAGGACTGGCTGTCCGTGGAGGAGCGTATCAAACAGCTTGACAAGATCTGCAGGGAAGCGGCCCAATATGCGGACGTGATACCTGTACTGATTGACATCACCGGACTGCGTCTGCCTGACGGCTCAGAGGACTGGGAGGCAGAGACCCCGTTGGTCAGAAATGTGCTGGGGAACCGACTGGACGCTGTGTACAGCAGCGAGGAGAGCTACGGGGAATATTTTAACAGGGCATATCCGGAAGCGGTACATAGGTTGGTGGATGTGAAACGGGAACATTATCCCATAAGCGGCACCCAGATCAGGGAAATGGCAGAAAAGGTAGAACGAGGATTTTGGATGATATGATATATGAAAATATAAAGAAGAGCTTTCGGGAACTGAAATGGTATGAATATTTGATGGGAGCCATCATGATATTCATCGCGGCCAGGGCGATGGTCATAGGATTCACCACAGGTTCTGCCGACGGAAATCCCCCATGGCTGACAGTCATAAACTTTATCAGCGCCGTATGTGGCGTGATCTGTATCTTTTTCACGGCGAAAGCGAATATCAGCAATTTTGTATTTGCTTCGGTCAATACGATTGTGTATGCGGTCTATCTCGTATACTGGCACATCTGGGGAACTGCCCTGTTGGAGATACTTTTCTATATCCCCATGAATTTTGTGTCGTGGTATTTCTGGGCAAAGCACAGGGACCGGGAAATCACACAGAAGACCAAAAGCAGGAGGCTGACTCTTTTGCAGAACGGCATATGCGCGGCAGTTGTGGTGGCAAGCGCTTTGATTTATCATGGGGTACTTGTGAAAGTAGGCGGAGAGGTTGCATGGTTTGACGCATTTACGCTTAGCATAGGCATCCTGGCTACGATACTTGAGCTTTTGAGATATAAGGAGCAGTATATCTGGTGGATTATTACGGATATCGTGTCCATAGGGATGTATATCGCCCATTTTGACATGGTTTATCTGACGAAAAGAAGCATTTATCTGATTATGGCGGTCATCGGTCTGATGAATTGGGCGAAGCTAAACCGGACGAGGAATGTGGAAAACGAGTGATTGTCCGATTCACACCCAAATGGGCCTTGCTGAACGTTACATATAATATTTCAGAACAAAGAGAAGGGAGAAGACAAAACCATGATAAAAGACATGTTTGGAACGAACAGGCTGAAAATCAACCTCCATCTCCACACCACGCAGTCCGACGGCCATAAGACGCCGGAGGAGGCCGCGGCCATATACCGGGAGGCGGGCTATGACATCATTGCAATCACAGACCACTGGAAATACCGGGAGAGCGGGGCAATCGGCGGTCTGCGCACCCTGTCCGGGGCGGAGTACAATATCGGCGGCGGCAACGGCGCGGAGGGCGTGTTCCACATCCTGGCCCTGGGCTGCAGCCGGGAACCGCATATCCCCAGAGAGGCCGGGCCCCAGGCCATAATCGATGCGATCAATGGCTGCGGCGGCATGGCTGTGCTGGCCCACCCGGCATGGTCGCTGAACACGGTGGAGCAGACCGCAGGGCTGGAGGGAATCGGGGCCACGGAAATCTACAACACGGTATCGGACGCGGGGGAATCCTCCCGCCCCTATTCCGGGGATTTCGTGGACGCGTCGGCCTGCAGGGGGCGGCTGTATCCCCTGATTGCCGATGACGACACCCATTATTACAACGGAGAGGACGAGACAGCCTCCTATATCATGCTGGCCTGCGGCCCCCAGGCAACGGACGCCGAACTGCTGGAGGCAATCCGGAGGAAGGCGTTCTACGCCACCCAGGGCCCGGAGATCCATCTCCTCCGGGAGGGGAACCGCGTCACCGTGAAATGCAGCCCGGCCGTCCGCATCTCCTTTTTCTCCAATGCGGTCTGGGCCAGGGGGAGATGTTTCCGCGGCAGCGGCCTGACGGAGGGCTCCTGCGAAGTCCAGCCCTTCGAGACGTTCATCCGGGCGGAGGTGACGGACGCGGACGGGAGGAGGGCCTGGAGCAATACCATGGATTTACGGCAGTAGACGAAAAAAAAATATTTTTTTCAAAAAGGCTTGACTTTTTGCCTGGGGGGGTAAAATAGATATTCAGCAGGATACATTTCCTATATCTAATTTTACTTATTCCAGGAGGGAAAGAAAAATGAAAAAACGTGTTCTTCTAGCCTTGACGATGGCAATGGCAACGGCCGCAATGTTCATTTCTCCGGCCTTGTCCGACATGGTAGGTCTGCCTTCGATGGTAGTGTCCGCCACCAGCAACAACACAACTCCACCGACTCAGACACCTCCGTCCCAGAATCGGCCTACGGCCAGCGGTAACAATACCCAGAGGCCTGCAGGCGGGAGCGGGGCTGTGGTCGCTCCGGTTCCGGCGCCTGTAGCGAGTACGATTGCGGTGGACAACCAGTCCGGATTTGGTGTGGCAATCACCACGCAGGGCGTGAGCGGATTGGCCGGATTGGCAGCCGGAGAGACTCTGGTGCCCACAATTTCCCCTTGGGGCCTGTCCCAGGCTGCTGTGAACAGAGCCATGTCCCTGGGCGGCCAGGCGGCTTACTCGATCGACATCTCCATGATCGTACCCCAGAGGAACGCCAACAACAATAAGGTGACTCAGCTGAGCGCGCCGATCAACATCGTGCTGCAGAGGCCCGAGGCCCAGGACGGAAATACATATGACTTCATGGTCATCCGTGAGCACAATGGCGTGCTGACGAACCTGTCCGACCTGGACAGCAATCCGGACACCATCACGATCAGCACTGACCAGTTCTCTGTCTATACCGTCATCTATGCGCCCAAGGGTGTGTTCCCTACGGCGGCAGGATCCAGGGCGAAGGATTCCGTTCCCAAGACCGGTGACCAGCTTCCTGCGGCAGTGCCTGTGACAGTGACCGTATGCCTTGCGGCTCTGGCTATGACAGCAGTTGCCCTGAACAAGAAGAAAAGAGCGTAAGCTTTAGGCGGGCATAGCTATGAAAGGAGGAGGAAAGTCATCTTTCCCCCTCCTTTTTTCGGTAGAAGGGCTGGAGGATGGGATAAATGGAGACGAAGTACGCAGGATTTCAGAAGACGGTTGCGTCTGCATATCTGCTGTCGATTTTTGCGGCGCTGCCGCTTTATATGCGGGACGGCTTCTATATGCTGGCCGACGCGAAATATCTCTTTTTCCGGAGCGTGTCCATGATTTTCCTGCTGCTGTGGCTGTCCGGCGCTGCCCTGTCCGGCGTCTGCAGGTGGCGCAGGGGACATTTTCCGGGGGAAGTCCGGAGGGGCAGGACATGGGACGGGCATTCCGGCACGGACGGCTTCGCGATTTGTTTTGCACTGTTTTCCGTGCTGTCTTATGTGTTCAGCGCCTATAAGGACACGGCGTTTACGGGCTTCTCCGGCTGGTATATGGGGCTGCTGACGCAGCTTTTCCTGGTGGGGGGATATTTCCTGGTGAGCCGGTGGCATGAGAGGGAGAAGATGGTCTCCGGCATTGTCTGGATCTCCGTGACCGCGGTGTGCCTGCTGGGGGTCCTGAACCGCATGGGCTACGATCCCCTGGGCACATATGAGGGGATGGACTGGTGGGAGTGGAACCGGAGGAATCTCATTTCCACTGTGGGGAATATCAACTGGTACTGCGGCTATCTGGTGGTGGCGGTCCCTCTCCTGCTGTACTGCTTCTGGGCAGGGGAGGGGTGGAAGCGGATACCCGCCGGGGCCGTGGCCTTTGTGGGGACGGCAGCCATCTTCCTGCAGGGGAGCGCCAGCGGGATTGTGGGCCTGGGGGCGATGTACGCGGTCCTTCTGTTCGCCTCCCTGAAGGAGCTGCGATTGCTTCTGCGCTTCCTGGAGACTGTGCTGCTTCTGCCCCTGTTCTGCTTTTTGGCATGGCTGATTCGGATGGATCTGATCCTTCCCTATGACATAGAGGAAATCGTCGAGAGGATCTTCACGCCTTTTTGGGGGATTCCGCTGTGGCTGCTGGCAGTGGGAGCCGTGGCTCTGAGGATGATTTACGTCAGGACAGGCAAAGACTGCCTGAAAGACGGCAGGGCGCTCAGGGCTGTGTCCCTGCTTGGGGCAGTTCTGGTGCTTGGGGCGGTACTGGTGCTTGCGGGATGCCAGATATCGGATGAAATCTGGAGATTCTTCGGAGGATTCTCCTTCCTGCGGCTGGACAGCGCCTGGGGAAGCGGGCGGGGAGCGGTCTGGACGGCTGCATGGAAGGGATTCTGGAGGAGCGGCTTCACCAGCTGTCTCTATGGCGTGGGGCCGGACTGCTTCGCGAGATATTTCTATGAACAGGAGTCCCTTGCCCTGCAGGCGCCGATCTTGTGGGAGGAGGGCTCCATATATGCCAATGCCCACAACGAATGGCTGAACATGCTGGTGAACCAGGGGATTCTGGGGGCAGCAGCCTATCTGGGCTTCTTCCTTTCGGCATTTGCCAGGTTCTGGAAAAGGCGGGAGGGGAACCCTAGGATGACGGCGGGCATGATGGCCGTGGCGGCTTACGGGGCCAACCAGTTCTTCAGCTTCGGGCAGGTGGTGGCCACGCCGCTGATTT
>NZ_CAPDXS010000190.1:0-8667 GCF_948601915.1 uncultured Acetatifactor sp.
TGGTTCAATCGCATGATTACATTAGGCAGTATTCAGCGTTATGCAGTATAAAAAATAGCCATAGAAGGAGAGACATTATGACAGTATTGTGTTTGAAGGATAATTGGACATTGACTGTCCTTGGAGAGAATGTATACAATATTCCGAATACCCCAATCGAGACGAAAGTTCCGTCCACAGTATACGGGACGCTGCTGGAGAGGGGCCTGATGCCGGATCCCTACTACCGGGACAATGAGCTGGCGGCTACCAGGCTCATGGAGAACGATTTCGCCTATGAGACCACATTTACCCTGGACAGCGAGGACAGGGAGGCGGACAGGCTGTTCCTGCGCTTCGATGGCATCGATACCTTGGCGGATGTGTACCTGGACGGAGAGCTTTTAGGGACTGCGTACAACATGAACCGGGTGTGGGAGTACGACATCACGGCCCGGGTGAAGGACGATGAGGCGGACAGGGTGTATCATCTGAAGGTAGTCCTTCATTCCCCCACCCGCTATATCAGCCAGGAGAACGAGAAATGTCCCGTAGGCGGCTCCACGGACGCCATGCCCGGATTCTCCCACCTGCGCAAGGCCGCCTGCATGTTCGGATGGGACTGGGGCCCCAGGCTCCCGGATGCCGGGCTGTTCCGGGAGGTCACGGTCCAGAGGGTGAAGACGGCGCGCATCGCTCAGGTCTACATAACCCAGCAGCATGAAATCGCGGAGCGGACAGCCCGGGGCAACCGGGTTTCGTCAGTGCGGCTGACTGCGGACGCGGAGATTGAATGGATGCCGGAGGCGGGGGATGCGCTCCTGAAGCTGGCAGTGTACGTGACAGGGCCTGACGGGATCCTGCTTTCCGCCGAGAGCGAGACGGTCAGCGCCGCGGCCGATTCGGCACCCTCCGGGAACCTGACAGGCCTGTCAGGCAGCGGCCTGCGGAGCAGCCATGTCCGGGCGGAGCTTACGGTTTCCGACCCGCAGCTGTGGTGGCCCAACGGATACGGGGAGCAGCCCCTGTACCGGGTGGAAGCTCTGCTGGTATCTGTTCAGGGAGCCTGTGGAGGAGCTGGCGAGAATCCACGTTGGGACGCAGACGGGGAGGACAGCGGAAATCCTGGTCAGGAGGCAGGTGGAAAGGTCAGCGAGAATCCCGGCCAGGAGATGGGTGGAGTGGCCTGTGAGAATCCTGGCCAGGAGGCAGGCGGAAGGGTCAGCGAGAATCCCGGCCAGGAGGTGGTTGGAGTGGCCTGTGAGAATCCTGGCCAGGAGGCAGGCGGAAAGGTCAGCGAGAATCCCAGCCAGTACGCAGGCGGAACAGCGCACCCTCTTGACATCTGGCAGAAGCGCATCGGCCTGCGCACCATGACAGTGAACACGGATTCCCTGCCGGAGGAGACCTGGGATGCCCACCTGACCGACCAGGCCGAGGACCTGGACGACGGAACTGACGTAGTCATGAGCCGTGGAGACCGGAAGCTCCTCATGGTGGACAGGAAGGGCGAAAAGCTCCCGGGCCGGAACTTCGCCTTTGAGGTCAACGGTCTGCAGATTTTCGCCATGGGCGCGGACTACATCCCGGAGGACAATATCCTCACCCGGCAGACAAGAGAGCGCACGGACATGCTGCTTGCCTCCGCCCAGGAGGCCCACCACAACTGCATCCGCATCTGGGGCGGAGGCTATTTCCCGGACGACTTCTTCTACGATGTGTGCGACGAGAGGGGCCTGGTGATCTGGCACGACTTCATGTTCGCCTGCGCCTCCTACGAGCTGAGCGACGCCTTCGAGGCCAATGTCTCCGCGGAGATCCGCCAGAACATCCGCAGGCTCCGCTCCCATCCCAGCATCGGCCTGTGGTGCGGCAACAACGAGATGGAGACGGAATACGAGATGAAATTCTCGGTGAAGTCCAAGAAACAGTTCTACGACTACATCCGCCTGTACGAATACATCATCCCCAAAATCGTGGAGCAGGAAGACCCGCAGACATTCTACTGGCCCTCCTCCCCCAGCTCCGGCGGGAATTTCGAGAACAGCAACGCGGAGAACGTGGGAGATGTGCACTACTGGGGCGTCTGGCACGGCAACGAGCCATTCACGGCTTACCGGAAGCACCACTACCGCTTCCTGTCGGAGTTCGGCTTCCAGTCCTTCCCGGCCCTGCAGACCGTCCGCCGGTTCACGGAACCCCGGGACAGGAACGTGTATTCCCGGGTCATGGAGCTGCACCAGAGGAACACCTCGGCCAACGGCAAGATTTTGAACTACCTGTCCCAGACCTACCTCTACCCCAGGGACTTCGACCAGCTGCTCTACTGCTCCCAACTGCTACAGGCCGAGGCAATCCGCTATGGGGTGGAGCATTTCAGGCGGTTCAGGGGGACCTGCATGGGCACCGTGGTGTGGCAGCTCAACGACATCTGGCCCGTGGCCAGTTGGGCCAGCCTGGACTATTACGGGAACTGGAAGGCCCTGCACTATGCGGAGAAACGCATGTTCGCGCCAGTGCTCCTGTCCTGCGAGGAGCATGGGGAGATTGACCAGAAGCCCTTCGTGAACACCCTGCCCCGGCCCATAGACTTAAGCGCCGACCTCCATGTGGCCAACGAGACAGGGGAGCCTGTGAGCGGCATCGTGAAGTGGGCCCTGCGCCTGCCGGATTCCTCGGTGGTCAGACAGGGAGAGTTCGAAGTCACCGCCCCCGCCTACGGAGGCGCCTGGCTGCCGCATTTGGACTGCAACGACATAGACCCGCTGAAGGTGCACCTGGAGTACGGGCTGTATGTGGATGGAACAAATGTATCATCCGGAACCACGCTGTTCTGCGCCCCGAAGCACTATGGCTTCTTAGACCCGGAGCTTAGGGTCTGCGTGGAGGGGGACAGGGTGACGGTGACGGCCGCCAACTATGCGAAATCCGTCAGTGTGGAGACGGAGACAGGAATCCTGCGCCTGGACGACAATTTCGTAGACATGGAGGCGGGCAGCAGGACCTTCCGCATCCTGCCCGGCCGGGACTTCACGGAAGGGGAGGACGCCGCCGCAGAGGTTTCCGGGGCTTACAGGGCCAGGAGCGTGTATGATATTTCCGATAATATGTGAGCCGGATTCAGGAGAAGGCATAGAGCCGAGAGGGGCTTAAGCGGCGGTAAAACCGGGATATGTGTGGAATGCTGAATGCGGCACAAAGTGTATGCTGCCGATAAGACCAGGCAGGGAGAGACAAAAGGATGAGCAACAGAATAAACATCACCAGGCGGGAGTTTCAGGACAGCTACCGCAGACATTATAAAATGTACAGGGAGACCACAGGAAATGATAAATCCAGAAGACTGCTGCTGTTTTATTCCCGCGAGCAATGAGTCAAGCGGCCGTGCTTGCACGGCCAGTTGGCGAATGCCGCGAGGGTCAAATACCCCGCTGCTCTGCAGCGTTGCAAGCTTGATACCCCGTTGCTTGCAGCGGGGTATTTGATTGCTGACCATGATTCCCAAGGACATGGAAGAGGACAGGGTGGGCAGCCTGGAAGATGAGCTGGCGGAAAGCCTGGAGGAGGATTTCGATTCGGAAAGCATGAATGTACTAAGGGAAGATTATCTCTACAGGGTTCCCTTTGATTCGGCATTTGCTTCTCTGGGGGATTTTCGGGATATATGCGCCCTGCTGAAAGGAAAAGTGCTTTCCGATGTGATGGCGAAGATTGCGGATGGCATGTTGGAAAAAGAGATTGCGGCTGGTGCGGCAGAGGAGAATCAGCGTTCCCCGGAGGACATGAAGGACATTGTAAGCCGGCTGCATGATATCGCCACTTCGGAGATAACGGCCGAGGGCAGCGCTTCTTCCAATATGTTGGCGACAACATCCATACGGGAAATCGTGCGGGAATTCAGGGATACAGTCCCGCAGTTGGTGGTGTTAGGCGCAAAGGGTTCGGGAAAAACTTACATCTATAAACAACTGCTCTCCAGGAAGACCTGGGAAAGTTTTTCATATGGAGTAGAACCGGCAGGTGAGAAAGACAGGGAGCGGACGCTTATCCTGCCCCTTGTCTGCTCGCTGAATATAAAAATGCTGCTTTCCATGGTGCGGGAATGTATTGAAAGCTGTAATCATACCTTTGAGGAAGTGGATATAAAATCGGATATTATTGACCGAAATTACACTAAACTGGCTTCATATGCCGAAAAGGAGACATCCCTGACAGAATGGATGGAAATTTGGCAGAGGCTGATGCTGGATATGCTGGGCGCCGGTTACAGCGATATCTCTGAATTGGATCGATATCTGGAGAACAAGGGAAAAAGGATTCTGTTCATTGTGGATGGACTGGAAGACCTTTTCATGGATTTACAGGTTCAGAAGCAGAAGACATGGAGATTTGCCATCCGGGCGTTATGCCAGAACATTGTGAACACATTGCGAAACCTTCAATTCGGAAATGTCGGCATTGTTGTTTTTGCCAGAAAGGATATGGCAGAGGAAGCAATCGAAATTAATTTTGACCAGTTTCAGAATCAGTATCACAAATACGAACTGAAATGGTCGCCCTCAGAAGCGCTTCGCCTGGCTTTGTGGATTGCGAAACAGGCAGACCCTGCTTTGGGTGAGGGTGTCGATATCCTGAAGGCCAGCAGGGAAGTGCTTGAAGAGCGGCTGGAGAAATTATGGGGAAAAAAGCTGGGAAGATACGATTCCAGAGAGGCGAATTCGGCAAGGTGGATTATAGCGGCGCTTTCTGATTTCTCGAACCAGTTGCAGGCAAGGGATATTGTAAGGTTTCTGCAATTTGCCACCAGAACGTTTCTGGAGGGGAAACCGCCTTATGAAGACAGATATATCATGCCAAAGCAGATCAGGGAGGCCATTCCGGACTGTTCCAGAGAAAAGTATAAAGAAATCAGAGATGAGATGAAAGCAATCTACCAGATACTGAAAAAGTTTGAAGACATGCCGGAAGATGAGAAGGTGTTGCCGCTTACCTTGGACAAAATCAGCCTGACGGGAGAAGAGATTGCCAGGCTGGAAAACCAGGGCTATTTCATTATGGCTGACAAAAAATATTATTTCCCGGAAATCATCAGATTTGCGCTGGAATTCAAGTATGAAAAAGGGGCAAGGCCCAGGGTGCTGTCCTTGCTGGCAAGGTAATGTGCGCAAGGGGCAGCGCCGCAGGATTGGAGTGTGCTTTATCAGGGAGGACTCCCGGAACTTTTTCAGATGCCGGAAAATCGGGGCATGGAAGCCCTGTTGCCGAAACCTCTTCGACATGCCCGGCGAATACATGTTGGAGGCATGGGAGAGGCTGTTCGAGAGATGCCACAGGAATTTAAGAGGACAGAGGGAGGATGGAAGAGAGGATGATCAGGCCGATACGAGAAGGAGAACTGGAGGAATGCGTCAGGGTGATAAGGGACAGCTTTTCCACTGTGGCGGAAGCTTTTGGGCTTTCCCCGGAGAATGCCCCCAGGTTCACAGCTTTTGCCACTACCCTGGAAAGGCTTGCGGGACAGTACCGGGAGGGGCGGGCCATGTTCGTCCATGTGGAGGAAGACGGAAAGGTAACAGGCTATTATTCCCTCCGGATACAGGAGGAAGGTGACTGTGAGCTGAACAATCTCTGTGTCCTGCCAGGCCGCAGGCATGCCGGAATCGGGAAGCGTCTGCTGGAGCATGGGCTGCTCTGCGCTTCCGCCTTTGGCTGCGGCAGGCTGAAGCTGGGCATAGTGGAGGAGAATACGGTGTTGCGGGCCTGGTATGAGCGGTTCGGATTCTTGCATACCCATATGGAAAAATACGACTTCTTCCCATTTACCTGCGGCTATATGGAGAGGCCGCTGGAGTTTTGCTTTTTTGACACAGAAGTCCTGACGGACGGGGAGATCCTGCTGATGCTGGACAAGACCGTCCCGGGCAGCCTGGCTGAGAAGTGGCTCCCATCCTACCATTTCACCATCTGCGACAGGGAAGGGCACAAGGCCGGGCGCTGCGACCTGCGGATTGGCTACAGCGAAGGGGTCTACTACGGAGGGAACATCGGCTACCGGGTGGAGGAGCCCTACCGGGGGAACCATTACGCGGGCAAGGCCTGCCGCCTGCTGTTCCACCTGGCCAGGCGGCACGGGATGGACTATCTGGTCATCACCTGCAATCCGGACAACTACCCCTCCCGGAAGACCTGCGAATATGCGGGAGGGATTCTGCGGGAAATCGCAGATCTCCCGGAGGACAATGACATGCGGCGGGATGGGGAGACGCGGAAATACATCTATGAATTTACGATATAGAGGAATGTTGCTCCGCACCCTTTGGTGTCCGCCTTTTTGAGCAGGATGGCCATAAGCCGGAGGATGTGGACACGACGGTGGAGCCGGATATCTCCGTCATATGTGACAGGGACAAGTTGATAAACATGGGTGCAAGGGGGGCACCGGACATGGTCATAGAAATCCTGTCCCCCACCTCTCTGAGGCATGACCGGCTTGTGAAGCTGAACCTGTACCAGCGGGCAGGTGTCCGGGAGTACTGGATTGCGGATCCTGAAAACAGGACAGTACGCGTGATGCTTCCGGATGCCCATCATGTCTTTTCATATTTTCTGTAGATTGAAGCCGGGTGTGCGGCTGTAAAATGTTTCCCCTAATTTCTATTGAACCCACGCCCGATTTAGACTATAATGTACCCATGCGGCAGGCGGAAAACTTTTCTGATGCCGAAAAAACGGGGCATGACAGTCCCCGGGAAGGATTGGTGGAAAGATGGAGGACAACAGGACAGAAAACGCCGGACTGGAGCTGGCGGTGAACACGGATTTCGCGGGGGAGAGCACCAGGCTGGAGCAGATCAGGACTACCCTGGAGCGAATAGCACAGGCAGGCTTCACCCATATCCACTGGTGCCATGAGTGGGACAGGGAATACATGTATTCTCCCTATGAGATGCAGCAGATCAGGGAGTGGATGGACGAGTACGGCCTGAAATCCAAGGCCCTGCACTCCACCAAGGGCTCCGCCAAGGACGTGAACGTCAGGGAGGGCCATTACCGGAAGGACTACACCTCCGACTGGGAGTACAACCGCAGGGCAGGGGTGGATTTGATCAAAAACCGGGTGGATCTGGCACAGGCCCTGGGCGCCACGGAAATCGTGCTCCATCTGTATGTCCCCTACATCACCATACAGAAGAAGCCGGAGGTCAAGGAGGACTTCTACGCCTGCGTCTTCAGGTCCCTGGACGAGCTGATGCCCTACTGCATGGAGAAAAATGTGCGGATCTGCATCGAGAACCTTTTCGACATGCCCGGGGAATACATGCTGGAGGCATGGGACAGGCTCTTCGGCAGATACCCTGAGGAATTCCTGGGGCTGTGCTATGACACCGGCCATGCCAATATGGTCTGGCGGGAGCAGGCGCCGGAGATCCTTGGGAGGTACGCCCACCGGCTGTACGCGGTACATATCCATGACAACAATGGGGCCATGGACTCCCATTGGATTCCCGGGGAGGGCAATATCCAGTGGGACAAGGTGATGGAGACCATATCCGGGTCTGCGTATGAGGGGCCGCTTCTGCTGGAGCTGTCCACCAATGAGCTGGACCAGGCGGGATATCTGAGGAAGGCCCATGAGGCGGGATGCCGCCTGGACGGGCTCTATAAAAAGGGAAGAGCGGACGCATAGGACCACAGGGCGCATCCGCCCATCAATGGCGCGGGACGGGAAAGGACGGGAGAAAGGATGTTAAGGGACAGATATTTCAACAGCGGCCAGGAGCAAAAGGAAGATTTCCGCTTTTTTGACGCCCAGGTCCTGACGGACGGGGAGATCCTGCTGATGCTGGACAAGACCGTCCCGGGCAGCCCGGCGGAGAAGTGGCTCCCCTCCTATCATTTCACGATCTGCGACAGGGCAGGCCACAGGGCGGGGCAGTGCGACCTGCGGATAGGCTACAGCGAGGGCGTCTATTACGGAGGGAACATCGGATACCGGGTGGAGGAGCCCTACCGGGGGAATCACTACGCGGGGAAGGCCTGCCGCCTGCTGTTCCATCTGGCCAGGCGGCACGGGATGGACAGGCTGGTCATCACCTGCAATCCGGACAATTTCCCTTCCAGGAAGACCTGCGAATACGCGGGAGGGATCCTGCGGGAAATCGCAGATCTCCCGGAGGACAACGACATGCGCCGGGACGGGGAGACACGGAAATGCATCTATGAGTTTGCGATATAGAGATATGGAGCTGAATTGAAAAGCGCACAGGATGATTCTATAATGGCGCAATGCAAAAAAGGGGAGCGGTCCCCTTGCGCCGATTCGGGGAAAGGGAAGCCGGGCAGGGTGCCTGACAGGATTCATATGCCGCAGATTGAGAATAGGGGAAAACGCAAAGAGGGGACAGGGGCAGGCCGCATGGCCAATCTGGAGCTGCTGCGCTGCGTGGCCATGCTGATGGTGGTGGCGCTGCACTATCTGGGGAAGGGGAAGCTGCTGCCCGAGCTGACAGACAGCGGTATGGGGGCTATGGGCATGGCCGCATGGCTCATGGAGAGCTTCTGCATCGTGGCCGTGAACGTCTATATGCTCATCAGCGGGTATTTCCTGTGCACCTCATCATTCAAGCCCAGCCGCCTGGCGCAGCTATGGCTGCAGATATGGACCTATTCCGTGGCCTTCGGGAGATC
>NZ_CAPDXS010000191.1:0-8601 GCF_948601915.1 uncultured Acetatifactor sp.
ATTCCGTCCCGCTGCTTCGTCGATCATGGCCACCACGGCCTCCCTGCCGATATGCCGCTCCAGAGCGAAGCAGACGTCCATATCCTGGATACCCTCGTAGGTGGCCTCCCCGCGGATGGAGCCATAGACGCTGTCCCTGCCCGGATAGAGGATGAAGGGGTCGCCGGAGGGGAAGGCCTTGTCCCCGGAGGTGGTGACATAGGGATTGATCGGGTACTTCGACACGCAGGAATTGTAGAAATTCAGTCCCCAGTGCAGGAAGCCCTTGATATTGTATTTATACAGCAGGAAGCCCAGGACGCGCACCCTGTGGGAGGGCATGGCCAGGAAGCTGTTGGGGAACACCTTCTCCGGACCGCAGCAGTAGTACGCCCACTGGTTCTCCACATCGTGCTCCAGGAACTCATGGATATGCTCCACGCTGGTGACCGGGCATTCAATGAGGCCGTTCTCACAGAACGCATAGTTGGACAGCGCATCGAAGGTCTTGCTGCCCCCGATCAGAGGGCGCATGATATCGGACGCGGTCCTGTAAGTCTCCATGGATTCCAGCGTAGGCTCGTCGGAGATGTGGAAATAGGTCTGCTCGCTGATGCCCTCTGCCTCCAGCTCCTTTGAAACCGCCTCGATGTACTGCGCCAGGAACTCCACATATTCCTTAGAATCCGCCGCCACATGCCAGCCGAACATATAGTCCGTTTTGCCGTTCTCCGTGACCATGATATTGGGCGCGCATTTGGCCCCCCACTGGGAGAACATATGGGCCATCTCATAATACCGGATTCCGTTCTTCTTGCAGATGTCGATGAAGCGCCTGAACTTTCCGAAGGAGAACTCATATCTGTCCCCTTTCTTCTCGATGTCCACCAACTGCACGCAGGGCCTGACAGTGCCCACTGCGGTGTCCAGAGGCGGCGTATGTATGGGCACCAGGATCATGTTCATCCCCACGTCCGCGGCGGCGGCGATGTATCTGTCGATCAGCTCCCAGTGCTCCTCGGAGTAGATTTCCACATCATGCTGCACCGCGATGCAGTCCGCATAGAACCACCTGGTGTAAATCAGCCTCTGCTCCGGCATCGAGGCAGGGATGACGCGGACATCCATCACCTGGCAGACCGTAAAGGCCGCGTCCTCCGCCGCGGGAGCCTTCGCCGCCTGCATGTCCACCGGAAGAAGCCTTACTTTTATCCTGTAATCCCCGGCGGGAGTGTCCCTGGGGACATCCACCTTGACCCACACAGTGGCCGTCCGGGAAGTGACCGCCAGCCGGTTCCCCTGCTCTTCCAGGGGCACAAGGATGTCCGGCATGAACCCGGGCTCCAGCGTCATGTAGTCCTCGCCCTCCATGTCCTTCTCCCTGGCGGGCACATCGATATAGGCATCCTGCACCATGTAAAGGCGCACCGCGTCCTTAAGGCCGGACTCCACGGACACCGCCATGTCCATCCGGCTGTCCGCCTTCATGCAGATCTGATAGGAAAGGCGCTCCCCTGCCAGAACTGTTTTTTTGTGTATTTCATCACGCCTGAGGCTGTCCTGCGCCCTCACCTTCTCCAGAGACGATACCTGCACCACCTGAAATTCCATAGCCATCCCTCCTGCTCTCTGTCTTGAATCCGCACGGTCCGGCCCTCCGCCGGACCGTCGCCCTGAATCTGCTCTTTTATGCCGGATTCCATTGCTATTTCCGGCATATGGATTATAATAGGAAGAGCGGAGATCGCCCCGCGGCTCCCATTAACCCGATTCTATTACAGACAGCGGAAGCCTGCAATGGATAAACGAACCAAAAAAATGGACTTTTCAACAGGCAGGACCTTGTAGAAAGGAGACCCCAATGCGCACGCAGACTTATTTCCACACAAAACTGGAGGGCGAGGCCAACCGGAAAAACGATGCCGTTCCGCTCCAGGTCAACTGTGTGGGCGCAGTGTCCGAAGCGCGCTCCTTTTCCACCAGGGCTGTGCGGCAGGATTTTTATTACATATATGTCTTAAATGGAGAGATGCTTCTGGAGGACTGCCGCCTCATGCCTGGGGACGTGATGGTCTTTGAGCCGGGACATGACTATCAGTACACCAGCCGGGGGGAGACCGCCTATCTCTGGGTGCACTATACGGGCTTCGAGGCCCGCTCCCTCACAAAATCCACAGGCCTCGCCCTGAACCGGGGGCGGCACATCGGCATCCACAGGGAAATCATCGCCTGCTTCCGGCAGCTCTTCCGGGAGTTCATCATCAATGATGACGCGGCGGAACAGCTCTGCGTATGCCTGCTGCGGGAAATCCTCCTCTTCACGGGCCGGTATATCGACTTCGGCTCCAGGGGCAGCCTGCCCCTGCTGGCGATCGAATACATCCACCGCTCCTTCCAGGGGCCCATCGACATAGATGCCCTGGCCCGGATGGAGAACATGAGCTGCACCGCCTTCCGCAGCGCTTTCCGGCAGCATACCGGGGTCTCGCCCAGCGAATACATCATCGGCCAGCGGATCAGCGCGGCCTGCCGGCTGCTGTCCCAGACCGATAAAAGCGTCAGCGCCATCGCAGCCGATGTGGGGTATCCCGACCAGTATTATTTCAGCCGGCTCTTCCGCAAGAAGATGGGGATGCCGCCGCTTAAGTACAGGGCTTCCCAGAAACCGTGAAGCCCTGCCTGCCAAAGGCAGCCCGCCTGAACCGCCGGGCTAATTCGGATCGTCCTGGATCATCTCCCGCAGCTTCCCCACCGCCCGGTCGATGCCGCCCACCTCGTCGATGATGCCGTGCTTCACGGCCTCCTCCCCCACCAGGATCGTGCCCACGTCCTTTGTAAGTATCCCCGTCTCCGTCATCAGGTCCTCCAGGGTCTTCTTGTCTATGCTGCAGTGGCTGCAGACGAATCCGGTGATCCTGTCCTGTATCAGCTTAAAGTAGTCGAATGTCTGGGGCACCCCGATGATCATGCCGTTCATCCGCACGGGATGTATCACCATGGTCCCCGTGGGCACGATGAAGGAATAGTCCGTGCTCACCGCGATGGGCACGCCGATGGAATGGCTGCCGCCCAGCACCAGGGATACCGTGGGCTTGCTCAGGGAGGCTATCATCTCCGCGATGGCCAGCCCGGCTTCCACGTCCCCGCCCATGGTGTTCAGGAGCACCAGCACCCCCTGTATGTCCTTGCTGTCCTCAATGGCGGCCAGGCTGGGCAGGATGTGCTCATACTTCGTGGTCTTGGAATTGTTGGACAGGTTCTCGTGCCCCTCGATCTCCCCGATGATGGATATCAGATGGATGTCCCCCAGCTTCCCGCTCTCGTCCAGGGTCACCTGGCCTGTCTGCTCTATCCGCTCGTCCTTGTGCTCTTCCTTCTCTATCTTCTTGTCGGAGTTCTTTGCTTCAGCCATGCTCTCTCTCCCTTTCCCATGGATTTACTCAAAACATGACTTTAATATTCCCCTTTCGGGCAAAAAAATACCAGGCCCGTGAACCGAGTCTGATATTTCCCATAAAATGCCATTTACACAACTATCTGGTCAGATCCTGCACCCACTTGTATTTCCGGAACCGCAGCATCACCCAGGGAATCTTGCCCACCTCGTCCAGGCAGGTACAGGCATAGACCGCCAGCGGCGACCAGTGCAGCGCGAACGCCCCCGCCAGCGCCAGCGGGATGGCAATCAGCCACATGCAGACGATCAGGCTGTACATGTCGAATATCGTATCGCCGCCTCCGTCCAGCACGCCGTTTATGGTCACAGTATTCACACAGCGGCCAATCATGTACACAGCCATGATCACCATCATCCCTGTGAGGTACTCCCTGGCCTGGTCCGTCAGGATGACCATCCCCACGATGGCCGGGGTCACTGCCAGCACCAGGGCCGTGGACAGCAGCCCGATGACATAGGAGATATTCTTAAGCTTTATCCCGTATGCCTTGCCCAGCTCGAGCTGTCCCGCTCCAAGCCTGTGGCCCACCATGATCCCCGCCGCGCTGCCGATACCGTTGCACATGCAGCATATCAGGTCCCGGACCACCGCCGCCACGGAATTGGCCGCCGCGGCGTCTGTCCCCATATGCCCCATGATCGCGGTGTAGGAGGTGAATCCTATGCCCCAGCATAAACACCCGCCCAGAAGAGGCAGGCACTGCCTGGCGAAATCGGATTTCAGTTCCCTGGGCTGCTTCAGGAATCTGCCAAAGACCGGGCGGATATACGACGGACCCGTAGTCATCATCAGGCACAGCCCCAGCTCCACCACCCGGGAAATTGTGGTGGCAAGCGCCGCTCCCCTGGCCTGCATCCTGGGCGCTCCCAGCAGCCCGAATATGAACACCGCGTTCAGGACTATGTTCAGGACTACCGCGCAGCAACTGATGAGGGCCCCGGGCCTCACATGGTCCGACACCTTCATCACGGTCAGATAGCACTGGGAGATGCCCGTCAGCAGATACGACCAGCCCGCCACGCGCAGATAGGCGCTGCCGATGGCGATCAGAGCCGCGTCATGGGTGAAGATATGCATGAGCAGCTCCGGCATCAGCTCGCAGGCCAGGAAGAACATCACGGACACCAGGCCGCAAAGCCGCAGCATCATGTTGAAGACATCCTCCAGGGTGCGCCTGTCCCCCTTCCCCCAATACTGGGCCCCCAGGATGGCTCCCGCCCCCGTCACCGCACTCAGGAACATATTCTGGACGAACTGGATCTGGGTGGCCAGGGAGACCGCGGTCATCTCATCCTGGGCCACCTTCCCCAGCATCAGCGCGTCCCCCGCTGCCACTGCCGCCAGCATCAGGCTCTGGAGGGCGATTGGCAGGGCCAGCCTCGCCAGATTCCTGTAGAACTCTTTCCTGTCAATCAGCGCTCCCGGATTTTTCTTTTGCATCGGATTATCCTCGCATTCCTAATAAGTAATGGGCTCCCATCTGCCGCTCAGCCCATTATATATCAGGCTGCTGGTTTTGGGAATAGGGAATATTAAAAATACCGGGTTCTTAAGTCAGGCCCGATATTTCTTTGACAATCTCGATATTTTGGGCAAGGGCCGAAGTCTCTTCCATAGTTTTGCACCTGCCGCTTATGAGCAGCGCCATCCTGTACAATCCAAGAAGGGATTCATCCTCCATCAATGCCCTCTGCCATCTACAGCCTGTTTCCTCTGCAATGCGAGTCATCAGTCCCTGGTTCGAGGTGGCAGCCCCGCCGGAATAAACGATACGGCTCACCCGATTTCCCGTGGGGAGCACAGACATCAATGCTCTGTGATACTGCCTGCCCATTTGCCTGTAAACCGCATCCAACAGGGAATTCAGCGTGAAATTCCCATGTGTGATCCCGGCGATTCTACCTCCCTGATAAAATTCCGGCTCTATCTCCAGCGCATCGCTCCCCTCCCTTTCCGGTATTCTGCCGATTACATCCCAGATCTCCTTCGGCCGTACCTTTTGGCCGGTGACCGCTTCCACAGAATCCTTGATGAAACCGGCGATGCACTTCAAATCTCTGCCTCCGCAAAGCCCTCTCACTGTATTCAGGTACTGATTTCCAAAATACGGCCGCACTTCTCCCTCGCCTTGCCGGTACGCATCTGTCACTATTCCCAAAAGCCCTGCCGTGCCAATGTTGATATTGACATCCTGTTCCGGCCGCACCATGCTTCCCAGCACACAGGCCTGGTGATCCCCTATATCCGGATAGACCGGAATCCTATTCCCCTCACTCTCATAATAGCCGCAGCATTCCATCTCCAGAGCCAACTCCGGAAAGCGCAGTCCCCCCGCTCCTATCTTCTCTATGAGCGGATGGTTCCACTGTCTTTCTACAATGTCCGCCAGTCCGGTGGCCGCCCCATTGGTAATATGACAGATATGGTTCCCTGTCATTTTCCTGATGATATAGGAACCGAGCGTGCAGAACCAGCGCCCTTCCGCACCTCCTTGAATCTCCCGGAGCGTTACATACAAATTGCACATGCCCAGCCCGGCACGCAGCCGTACCCCCGAATGCTCCATCAGCCTGTCGCAGCCCATATCCTCCATCTCCTGCAGCCATGTCTTCCCGTCATGGCATTCCAGACAGCGATTATCCTGCCAGGATATATAGGATGTCACGGCCTCAGAATTTTCATTCAGTATGACAAACCCCTGCATCTGGGTGCAGAGCAGAATCCCATCCAGGACTTTTTCTTTTCGCAAAATCTGCTCCGTCAACATTTCCACGATATTCCATATCTCTTCTGCCCGGATCTCATACCTTGTCGCCCGGCCCGATACGGGAGATGGCATCGCAGTCTTTCCCTTGCCACGAATTTGTCGGTTCTCTATGTCCAGGACTGCATATTTTATGAAGCTGCTTCCGATATCCAATGCAAAATATCCCATCTGCCCTCCCCGATTCTGCGCGCCGCCGCATGCGCTGTTCTTCCTGCGATCCGCATTGTCCAGGCGACCGGCTACTCCACTTCATGGTCGATGTAGTATACATCATGCCGATTGAATTCTATCGACAGACAGACATGCTTTCCATCCTCGCTGCAAAAACCATCCGGATAAGAAATTGCGCCCGGCATATCTATCAATGTCCTCCTATACCCCCAGGTCCTCATATCGTCATCGGAAATCCATATCTCCAGCGGATGGCGATCCGTCAGCCTCATCTTCCGGATAGTCGGCGTATGCAGCAGTGCGATTTTTCCGTCCGGCATCCCGATCAGCTTCACCTTATTCCCCGGATTGGGAATATCTGTTCTATAAGGTTCACACCATGTCCTGCCCCCATCCGACGAATCGCTTCTCGTCAGATACCCGCTTCCGTTCACCCTTACCAGCATGGCCAGCCTCCCATCCCTCAGTTCACATACCGTCGGCTCTCCCCAGTGCCATATCCTGTCATGCTGAAGCGTTATGACCGGATATGAATTCCAGGTCTTACCATTGTCGTCGCTTCGTGTAATACCGTTTTCATTATGTGTTATCATATCCCATCTCTTATAGATTCCGCCTCCTTCCGCCCTGCCTGTCCGATTCTGTTCCTCGGTCACAGGGTATCTCTGATACGCCATGACAATTCCTCCATCCGAAGTCTCAATCATCCCCCGATGGAATACAAACTGTCTGAAACACGGCGGATATCCTGCCATCTCCCATGTATGACCGCTATCTGTGCTTCTCAACATGACACAGTCCCAGTCCCAGAACATTCCATTGTGCAATGTCACATATACCGTTACTTCCTCCCCCCTTACACTTACCTCCGTCTGATACACCGCCCGGCCATCCTCAGGCCACAGCCGCACCGGGCCTTCCCAGGACGCGCCGTCATCCCTGCTGTGCCAATAATACACCCTATTATCCGGATGCGGCTCTATAGGCCCATCACACTGAGACACCATCAGCAATTCCCCGTTCGGCATCCTTCTCACAATGGCTTCGCAACTCAATGAATTCCGATGCACCAACTGAATCCTTGTCATATGCCCTCCTTCTCTCCCTCTTTCTCTGCACCCATCCTGTGGATTCTCTCCGATATGTCCCGTCCCGCTTTCTTCCAAAAGGAAATCTCGCTCCCGCAACAGAATAAATCAAACCCGCATTTTCCGGCCTCTTCCAGAAAAGCATCCTTTTCTGTAATGATGCCCGCCCTTTTCCCGGATTTTGCCGCCGCCCTTCCGGCTGTCCTTATGGCCTCCAGCACCGGTTCCTTTCCTCTCTCACCCAGGCAGCCCAAATCACAGGATAGATCGTTAGGTCCTATAAAAATGCCATCCACTCCGTCTACCCCCAGTATCTCGTCTATATTCTCCACGCCCCGCCTTGTCTCTATCTGTGCGAATATCATGTTCTCTCCATTGGCCTGCCCCATGTAATCCTCCAGACAGCCCGGATCATAAAATGTATGTCCCCTGTTGGTAGAGATGCCCCGCTGGCCCAATGGAGCATATTTGGCATATCTTACTACCTCCCTGATCTCCTCCGCGGAATCTGTCATGGGCAGCAGCAGCCCGTCCGCTCCCATATCCATCGCCTTGGTAATGTCCCTGCGGCCATTATCCGGCAGCCTGACCACAATCGGAATCCCTGACAACCTGGCCACCATAATAAGCCCCGCCATACCCGTATAGTCAAAACCGCCATGTTCACCGTCCAGTATCAGGAAGTCCATGCCCGCCTGCCGCATAATGATAGAAAAATTCGGAAACGCCACCTCATTCAACATTACGCCGGCGCAAGCCCTGCCATCTTTTTGTCCTGTCAACATTGTCCGTCATCCTTTCACCGCCCCAAGAGTCATACCTGCCGTAAAGTATTTCTGAATAAAGGGATATACCACCAGAATCGGTATCATGGCCACGAAGACCTTGGCCGACTGCAGCGTCTTGTCCGAGGTCTGCAGCAGAGTCAGTATCTCGTCCGTGCGCATGGTGGAGAAGTCGATTCGCACCGAGAGCTGGTAGATATAAGTCTGTAGGGGCTGTTTGGCAGTGTCGTTGATGTAGATCAGGCCGTCAAAATAGGAGTTCCAGTGCCCCACGAACTGGAACAGCAGCAGGCATGCCAGGGACGGAACGCTCAATGGCACATAAATCCGGAACAGCGTCTGCCAGGGATTGG
>NZ_CAPDXS010000192.1:0-8149 GCF_948601915.1 uncultured Acetatifactor sp.
GCGGATGGAGCGACGGGCCCAACAGGAGCGACGGGAGCGGATGGGGCGACAGGCCCGACAGGGGCGGATGGAGCGACGGGCCCGACGGGGGCAACCGGCCCGACAGGCCCCACCGGAGCCACCGGTGTAGCAGGCACGGGAGCCATCATCCCCTTTGCGTCAGGGCTTCCGGTCTCTCTGACGACAATCGCCGGTGGTCTTGCGGGCCTCCCCGCCTTTGTGGGCTTTGGCAGCAGTGCGCAGGGGCTTACGCTGTTGGGGGCCACGATTGATATCACCAATGCCAGCGGAACCCTTTCCAACTTTGCGTTCCAGGTCCCGAGGGCAGGCATCATTACCTCGTTCAGCGCATTCTTCAGTACGACAGCGGCCATTTCCCTGGTAGGTTCCTCTGTCACGGTCAATGCACAGATTTACCAGTCTGTGACACCGAACAATGTATTCTCTCCCATTGCCGGAACGCTGATCAGCCTGACGCCGTCCCTGTCCGGGATCATATCCATCGGGACATTGCTGAACGGCTCGCTTACAGGGCTGAACATTCCGGTGACGGCCCGGACGCGGCTGATGCTGGTATTTTCAGCGACGGCAAGCGGACTGTCTCTGCTGAATACTGTCGCCGGATACGCAAGCGCCGGCTTGAGCATCAACTGACGCCATACGACAGAACCAATAGAATCCATGCGATGCATCCCGGAGGTTTCGATCATAGGAGCCTCCGGGATGCTCCCTGTGGCAGACTGGCCATAGAATTCGGATATGGACTCTGGACATGGCAGGGGATTGCGTATAAAATATATAGGTAGCGATTAAATCTTGCCCAAAACCGGATAAACGGCATGACCGGCTGTACTATGTGGCTGGCAAGAATTAAATGCCGTTTATATAGAATGGAAAACGCAGCGGACAGACAGGGAGGGCTTCAAAGGAGGTTCATCATGTGGATTGAAACCCGGAGATTGGTGATTCGGAATCTGAGGACAGAGGATGGAAGGATTTTTGCCGAAATGGCAGCGGACGGGAGCCTACATGACATCGGCTTTGGCAGGGACTGCTCCGGATGGATGGAGGAGTGGGTAGCCGAGGCAAAGAGATTGGCGTCTGGGGACATAAAAGGAGAGGGCATAAAATGTATATAGAATACAGAACACAGAAAGACTTGCCCTGTGACCAGCTGTACCGCCTGTTCCTGGCGGTAGGCTGGGCCACGGAGGGCACCACTACACAGGATATGATGGACCATTTCAATGTTGGCTTTCTCCATTCCACATTTGTCTTCTCCGCCTGGGCCGATGGCAGATTGGTAGGATGCGTCAGGGCTCTCAGCGACCTGCATTTCCGCTCTGTCATTTATGACCTGGCTGTCCTGCCTGCATTCCAAGGGCAGGGAATCGGCAGAGAGCTGGTGCGCAGGTGCAGGGAAGCCTGCGAGGGCTCCGAATGGCTGGTGCAGACAGATGGGGCAAAAGGATTTTATGAGAAAATCGGTTTTCGGGAAAATGGGGATGATTTCCTCACGCTTCCCGGCAAATGGTTTTAGGCGGGGAGCATATGGCATCATTATGTGCGAAGCGGCGTTCGTCATATTCATCTTTTGTCAGCTTCCAATGATATTGCAGCTTACCCTTATGTGGTTGCGGAATCTCTTCCTTAAAAATAAGCGTAAACCCGTTCTTTTCCCAGACACGCCTTGAACGGATATTATAATCTTCGCAAAAACAATGTAAGATGTCTACCTGCTCGCATTCAAAGGCGTATTTTACCAACATCCCAATAAAAAGTGTTCCGATACCTTTTCCCCAATAATTTTTTTCGCCAATCATCATGTCGATTCTTCTTACATCGGTACTGTCGGCATACATCTCTCTGACATTGGGCAGATTCATTTTCTGCAGCCAGCAGTCCCCTATGGCCCTGCCGTCTACCTCAACTAAAAAGCAAAGGTTGTTCTGCGATATGCCTCCGTAAATTTCATGGACCACCTCAGGAGGATAACTCTCGACATCGTCTCCTTCTGTCCAATACAGCACCTCAGGATTGGAGTTCCATTTATATAGGTAAGGCAAATGCTCATCAGAAAGAGGACGCAAAATAATCCGATATGCGTCATTTCCGCCATATAATGTTACGTCATGTGATTTGATGATGCCCATAGACTTATTCTCCTTGCTGCAGGGGATTGCCTCCCGCGAACGGCGTATCCTTTCTTCCAAAACGTCTATTTTATAGTTGGCTTATAGCTGATTTCGTGATAGAATTCATCGCCTCCGCCAGCCATGTGTGTGGCTCCCAGCTTCTTCATTCTGCGGTATATTTCCGATAATGCGGCGGCCGCCAGGCCTCTGCCGCGATACTCCGGAATGGTGCAAAGGGGCTCCAGATAAGCGATACCATTATACGAAAACGGAGGCATGCTCACAAGTAGAGAAAATGGTTATAATGAAACTTGCCACAAAAGATGACCACAATGATACAAACATACGTTCTTGTGGCATTCTGTCAACCCTTGGTATATAATGGGATATCATAATACCGATGAATGAGGAATTCAATATGAAAAATGAATACTATCTGTTTTTGGACGAGACAAAGCCCAATGCTCATGGGAGCTACTTTGCATTAGGCGGTTATGCCATAAAAAGAGAAGATTACGAAAACATTCTAAAACCGCAATTACAAAAAATAAAGTCTGACCTGATGCCGCAACCAGAGCTGCCGCTACATTTATACGATATGCGGAAAAATATAAAGGGCTTTGAGTTTTTGGTGGATGCGAAAATAAGAAAAAGTTTGTTCGACAGGATAAAAAATTTGGTTCAAAGTTTGGACATAAGTGTTTTTGTCGCGTCGATAGATACCGAAAATTACAAAAACATGTACTATGGACAGACTAATGATATTTATGATATAGCTTTGCAGACCATTCTTGAAAACTTTGTACATTTTCTGCTTGTAAACAAAGGAGTCGGTTCGTTTTTCATAGAATCAAGAAACCAGGCTGAAAATAAATTTCTGCAAATCTGCTATTATAGATTATTGACAGGTGGGACATTATTTATTAACTCTGATACAATTATGAAAAATCTCTCCATATTGAGCTTCCCATTAAAGTCGGATAACAACTTGGGAGTACAGTTGGCAGATTTCATCCCTGTCTCTTTTGTGCGTAAGTTGATTGGTTCGAAAGATTATTGCGGTTTATATAAACTGTTCGAATCAAAGCTGTATAGAGGGTATGGAGGAAATATGGAGGAACGGTTTGGGTTTAAGAAGCTGCTGGAATAGAACACATGTTCCGTGTTGACATATTGGAGAAAACTGGTAAACTATAAGGCGACGAGGTATATTAAGGTGTAACCATTTTTATACAGCGTTTGCAGAAGAAGTAAGGGCGTAGCCGTGGCTTCTGCATATTTAGTGTTTTTGGTACATATAAATAATTATGGTCGAAGGGTGTAACCGTGAGACCTAGCTATCCAGCGGCAGATAAGGCTGATCGGCATTATGGTGTAACCATTTTCTGATACAGCCTTATTTGCTGTCTGTATTAATGCGGTCTAAACTCCCATACAACTGGCAGCACCAATACATAAAGGGCCGTGAGCTTAGCTGGTGCACACAAAATTCATAGAGCCTGGAATACCCCACGGGCATCACAGGCACTTCTGGTACGCAATCCGTGGGCTCCCATCCTCCACATAGATGACGCCGCATTTCCGGAAGCCGTGCTTCTCCAGGAGGTGCCGCATGGCTGCATTGTCCCTGTGGGTATCGATGCGGATGTTGGGGATCCGGGCCAGGCAGTAGGCCAGGCATTCCCGGAAAATCCCCTTCCCAGCGCCATTTGCGGCGATGCGGTGGAGGGTGCCGTAGGGGGCGGCGTTGAGCCACTGTCCCTGCTCGATGATCCGGTAGGTGGGGTCTTCGCCGATGATGAAGGTGAAGACCCCGCAAATCTGTCCCTTCTCTTCCAGGACATGGCTCTGCCCGTTCTGAATATCTTGCAGCAGCGTTTCCCCGGAGGGCCTGTTGTGTCCCCACTGGCTGGGATTTCCGGCCTGGCGCATCTGTTCTCTCGCATAAGCGTATATTTCCTGAATCCGCCCGTAGTCGGCGGGGGTAGTGTGGCGGATCGTCATTTGCCCGGTATCCTTTCTGGCCTGCATCGTGCGGAATGATCGGAGCACGCGGTACCGCCCCGCATGGCAGGGATGGCCATTCGGCTGTTCCTTGCCCTGAATAAAGACAATGGTTTTCCGGGCCTGGCACATATGGAATCAAAAGTCGGCACAATGCTTTTGCGTATCAATATGATACCACACATCCTGCTCCCTGAACAGAGAAAAAGTTCCCCCATCCCCTTGACCCTGCCCCAGGGACATAGTATACACTGGAGGAAAAGAACGGGAGGAGCATCCCGAGGGGGACGGAGGATCGTGATGGGCGTATTGAAGAAACTGATTGGACTGCACCGTATCCTGTTCTGCGCGGCGGCCCTGCTCACGGTGGCGGCATCGGCAGCGAACCTGTGGTGGAACAGCTTCCTGGCGGATGTGCTGGACATGCTGGGCGCGCCCGGGAGGCCGGGGATGAGCGCATTGCTGCCGGGCATCCTGGCAGGCGGGACGGCGATTCTCCTGGCCCTGGCCGCGGGAGACTATCTGTCCTTTTATGCGGCGTCCTATACCTGCGAGCTGTCCGCCCATGAAATGCGGATGGGCTACGCCCGGTATTATCTGCGGGGGGACAGCAGGATGCTGGCGGGCTGCAGTGCGGGGGAGGAGGAGTCCGCCATGCAGAATGAGCTGAAGGATATCTCCGCCTATCTGAACGAATCTCTTTTCTCCATTATGAAGCAGTTCGTGGCGTTTGCGGCCACGGCAGTCTTTCTGGCGGTGAAGAGCCCCCGGCTGGCGCTGCTGTCTACCTTGCCGGCAGTGCCGCTGATGCTCTACTGCTTCGTCTCCGGCAGGACGATCAAAGCCTACGCTGAAAGATGTATGGAATACCAGAAGAAGATAAACGGCCTGGCGGATGTGCTGCTTTCCATGTTTCCGGTGATTCAGGTGTATGACGCACAGCGGCTGGTGATGGGGCTGGTGGAGGAGCGGCTGTCGGAATGGGGGCGGGCCAGCGTCAGGAAGGAGCGGATTGCGGCCAGGCTCATGTCCCTTTCGGGCCTGCTGTCCTTCCTGCCGCTGCTGTGCCTGCTGGGATTCGGCGGGTGTATGGTCATAGCCGGTGAAATCAGCACGGGCACTTTCTACCTGTTCGTGAACCTCTCCGGAAACGTATCGGGCTTTTTACAGAACATGCCGGGGGTCTATGCGGGGTTTCGGCAGTTCGGCGCGTCCATGGGAAGGCTGGAGAGGAAGCTGGTGTTTGAGGAGGGGCGCGGTGGAGAAGGACGGAATGGAGTGAGGCGGAATGGGACAGGACAAAATGGGATGTAGCTTAGTGGAGAAGGACACAGTGGAGCAGGACAGAACAGAACGATATGAAGCGCGCCTGGAGGACGTGGCGTTCTCCTATGGGGGAAAACAGGTGCTCCAAAATCTCTCCCTGATGGTCAGGCCGGGAGAGCACATCGGAATCGTAGGGGACAGCGGCTGCGGCAAGAGCACCCTGCTGAAGCTCCTGGCGGGCCTGTACGAGCCGGACAGCGGGAGCGTGGAGGTGATGGGAAAGCGGACGCCCGGGGACATCCGGAAACAGGTGGCGCTGGTGATGCAGCAAAATGCTCTCTTCCCTCTGTCCATCCGGGACAATATCACCTGCGGCCACCATGTGCCGGAGGCGGCGCTGTGGGAGGCCTGCCGCGGGGCCAGCCTTGCGGACTGGATCAAGGGCCTGCCCCAGGGGCTGGACACCCATGTAGGCCAGCGGGGCGGCCAGGTGTCCGGCGGGCAGGCCCAGCGGATCCAGATAGCCAGGGCCCTCTGCAAGGATGCGCCGGTGATATTGCTGGACGAGCCCGTGTCCGCTCTGGACAGGGACACAGGCCTGTCCGTGCTGGCGGCTCTGGGGAGGCTTACGGCGGGCCGGACGGTGATACATGTGACCCACCATCCGGAGGCTTTGGATGACGGTTATGCCATCTATCGGCTGGAAGGAGGGCGATTGCTTCGTGGGTGATTTCAAAAGGCTGATAAAGAGGATGGGCATAGGGCGCAGATATGTGCTCCTGCTTCTGCTCCGGGCGCCCTTTGACGGAGCCAGGGCATGGATGCTGGCGGCGCTTATGAAGTCCGTCTTCCGGTGCCTGGAGGCGGGGGAGGCAGAGGGGCTGCCGGGAATCTGCGTGTCCTATGGTATTCTATGCGCCCTGCTTTTCTGCTATAATGGAACCGTGTGGAGCCTCTATGCCGCATTTGCCGCCAGGGCGGAGGCGGCGCTCCGGGGGAGGCTGCTGGAGAGGATCCTGAAGCTGGGCTGCCGCCAGGTGGAGGCCAGGGCCCAGGGAGAGTGGATGACCAGACTGGGCAGCGATGTCCGGGCCGCGTTCGAGATGATGAATGGCCCCCTGAACATTCCCCATGCGGTGGTGGCCATATTGAATACAACGTTGTCTTCCGCGCTGCTCTTGGGCGGCAGCCCGCTTCTGGCCGGGGTGGCGTGGCTGTGGATCCTGCCCCATCTCGTCCTTCACGAAAGGGTGGTGCTCAGGGCGATTCCCGGGCTGAAGGAAGAATCCCAGCGGGCCATGGCGCAGTGCACTTCTGCCATAGGGCCGCTGATTGAGGAGGCGGACGCAATCCGGATATATGACGCTGGCGGGCTGCTGCTGGAGGACTGCGCCAGGCACAGCCGCAGCCTGATGGCGGCGAACCTGGGGATGCACAGGCGGGGCGCTTTAGGCGGCATGCTCACGAGGATATTCGGAATCGGCGGGTATTTCTCCATGCTGCTGTCCGGGGCGCTCCTGATGGAAAAGGGCTGCATGTCCTTTTCGGATGTGGTCTATTGTTTTCAGGTAAGGGGCTCCATGCTGGCGGGGCTGTTCATGCTGATTGCCTCTCTGGGCAATCTGAGGGCCAATGGGGTCTGCGTGAAGAGAGTGAATGAGGTTCTGGACGAGTGAGGAGGGCTTGGCTTATGAAGGATGGTCTGATGCTGATCGGGGAGCTTGCGGCTTTTTTCGGCGTGTCCAGGAAGGCTCTGCGGCTGTATGAGAAAAAGGGGATCATAAAACCCGCGAAGACGGACGACCGGAACGGCTACCGGTATTACGCCCCGGAGCAGGTCCGGCAGTTGAACGCGCTGTTGGAGCTTAAGGCCCTGGGATTTTCCCTGGATGAAATCAAGGGCATCGTGGACGGGGAGGCCTCCAAGGGGCTGCTGCTCCAGGCCCTGGAGAGGAAGCGTCAGGCCTGGCAGGCGGCTGCCGATGAGGCGCGGCACAAGGCGGAATGCCTGGAAGGCATCATGGGGAGCCTGGAGGGCTCCAAGGAGGCGGAGGGAATCCAGCGGATGACGGAGGAGGAGCGGGCATGGCTGCTGGCGAAGCTGGTGTGCGTGGAGGAAGTCCGGGCCCAGAGAAGCCTGAGCGAGGCGCTGTGGCTTTGACGGCGGCGGGCAGCAGGGCTGGCCTGCCCCGCCGACTGACGACAACGCGGTACTGGGGTGGACATCAAGTGCTGATTGCTCAAGGATTCATGCATCGGGGTGCTAGTCCTGGCGCGGACATCAAGCGCTGATTACCCGGGAATAGAGGCATCGGTGCACCGGTTCTCCGGAACGTATACTGTGGTCTGGAATATCGTCCATATCCAGACTGCCCGGCATGTTCCTGTCGTCCCGGCAGACGGGCGTTCAGGGGGGCATCATTCCTGCTCCGCCAGGTACACCGACACCCGGTTCTGGATGAGGGCAGCCACGTCCGCGGCGTTTTTCTGGCCGCTGAAGTACCCCTCCGCCTCCTGTGCGACGATGGAGGATATCTGGCGGCCGCCCCGGGCGGTGGTGGAGGAATCCAGCAGGGCGCATATGAGGTCCGTCTCCTCAGGGAGGGGCGTATAGAAGAATACCTGCATCGCTCTTGAGGAGAGCGCGTGGTAGGCGTACCGTTCAGGCTTTCCGTCCCACGTGTAGATTTCTCCGTCCTCCCCTATGCGGTAGGGATTCTCCGAGACCTTTGCGAAATACCGCT
>NZ_CAPDXS010000193.1:0-8088 GCF_948601915.1 uncultured Acetatifactor sp.
ATGGAGACAATCCATAAGTACGGCCTGGCCTGCTTCCGGAAGTCCTGCCAGGTGACGTATGAAAAGGAATAGAGGGTGACGGAAAGTTCGGCGCAGTCAGGGAAAGGTCAGAGATTAATGATTTTCGCCTGGCTGCGGTAGGCCATGGGAGTCATCCCGTAGTATTTCTTGAACGTCTTGTAGAAATAGCTGATGTCCGTATATCCCGTGTGCAGCATGATTTCCTCCACGCTGAGCCCGGAATTGCGCAGCATGACGCCCGACTGCTTCATCCGGAACTCCCGCAGCAGAAAGGTCAGCGAATGTCCTGTCTCCCTTTTGATATACCGGGAGAGATAGCTTTCGCTTTTATGGAAATGCTCCGCCAGGGAAGAGAGGGTGATGGTACTGTAGTTCTCTCGGATATAGCGGATGATGATGGGCAGCTTGTCGCTGGCCATCCTGCCCTGCTTCAGGGATACCATCCTGTCTTGATAATAGCTCAGGGCATAGGCCAGAAAGGCCATGGTATGGCTCACCAGCAGGAAATTGCTGTTGGGGAGCCTCCTCTCCAGGGCATCGAACATGTCCAGCACATAGCGCTTCAGCCGCTTATCCGGGGCACAGCGGAACCATATCACGCTGCTCTCATCCCTGCCGTACAGCACTTTCCAGAAAAACCGGGACAGCACCTCCGACTCTGTCAACAGCGTAGAAAAGGCGTTCTCAAAGGTGCTGATTCGGATGACGATATTGACTACAGCATCATCATCATGAAAGGAGAAAATGGTCTGCTCCACATCCGGCGGCACGATGATGAAGTTCCCCGCTGTCAGCGTCTGCCGACCGCCGTTCTTTGCGTAAAAGAAGCATTCCCCGTTCAGTACACAGGTTATCTTGATGAATTTCAGATGATGCCAGAAGGGCGGACAGTATCTGGCATTCAGGAAGACGTTCACGTCCGCTCCCTCCATGATATAGCTTTCCGACAGCTCCTCCTGCATATCCGAGGGCGGGGCTTCCGGCACCTGGATACCCCCCCGGACGCCCTGCTGGTATATTTCGTTGAATTCCTGCCAGGTATGGTATCTGTATCTCTCCGCATCATACCAGCAGGATGCGGCCTGGAACAGAATCTTGTACTGCTGCTCGGCAGGGCTCAATGCGTAGCGCTTTTTGACGTTCGCCTCTTCCATAGCCTGAATCCTCCTTTGCGGTTCTGCGTCTGGGCGGTCTCCCAGACACGTTTTCGCCTGGGGCAGGTATCCCGCATATCGGCCCGGCCTGACGCGCCAGTGCCAGTTCCGCCCCATAATCTGCCGCCTTTCATGCCGGTTACAGGCAAGCCCGGCTCCTGGCGTTTTCACGGTCAGGCCTTTTTCAGCAGGATGCTGTATCTGCCCCGGGAAAATGTCCCCACGTCCAGGAGGCCCTCCCCTGCCATGCGGGCATCTGCCTTTCGCTGACCGTTCACCGTCAGCTCCTGCTCCCCCTCTATCGGAAGCCACACCTGTGCCTGGGTACCGAAAGGAACCTCCAGCTCACAGGCAAGGCCTGTCCTCCCTTGCTTCCAGGCGAAGGAAATCTGTCCATAGGGGCTGGGGACCGTGGCTCGCGCATGCTCCACGCCCTCCGGCAGGCAGGGCCGTATCCGGATTCTGCGGTAGGCCGGCTCCAGGAAGTCGATTCCCGCCAGATATCGGCTGAACCACTCTTTTACATGCCCCATCATGGCATGGTTCTGGGATCTCTCCATGTCCCAGTATTCCGGCAACGTAGTTGCTCCCCTATCCACGAAGTACCAATAACTGGGCTGGGTGCGGTTGGTGACGATCCGGTACACCACATCGCTCCTGCCGTATCGGGCCAGCGCCGTGAAGAGCTGCTTTAACCCCACCTCCCCTGTGGACAGATGGTCGCCTTTCCGGTGCACCTCCTCCACCAGAAGCTCCACTGTCCGGGGAATATTCTGCTCCTCCACCACCCCCGCGTACAGAGGGCAGGCGAAGCTTGCCTCGCTGCCGGATCCGTAGACGCCCGTTTCCGGGTGATAGAATCGCTTATTGACGGAATGCCGAATTTTTTCTGCCAAAGTCCTGTACTCTTCCGCTTCTTTGGGCTTCCCCAACAGCACGGCCGTCCGGGCAGTGACATCCACGATATTGTAGAATGCACAGCTCCCCACCAGCTCCCTGGGCGTTGTAGTGTCGAAAGCGCCCCAGTCGCCCATCTGGATGTGGTATAAAATATACTTGTCCGGCCTGGTCTCCTCCTCCAGGTAAGACACATACCGCTTCATGGCGGGATATGCCTTTTCCAGCAGTCCGGTATCCCCGTAAGCCTCATAGTAGTCCCATGGCATCAGGGCGCAGACGCCGCTCCAGTTGGGGGCGTGGGCCAGTCCGCTGATCCGCTGGAACTCCGGCGCGATGGCGGGGATATAGCCGTTTGCATACTGGGAATCCAGGATGTCCCGTAGGATTTTGCCCATCCATGCCCTGATGTCATAGCTCTGGGACATGGAGAAGAACATCAGGTTCGTGGTCTCCAGCCACCCCAGCTTCTCAATCTGTGGGCAGTCCGTGAAGACGCTCATCATATTACACTCTATCGAACGTGTGGTGATTCTGTCAATAGCGGAGAGGACTTTATCCGAGCTCTCGAAGCTGCCGGTCTGCTCATTCAGGACCCGAAGGCGGTACCCTCGGAAATTGTCCCTGGACGGCACCCCCGGGAAGCCCTCCACCTCCAGGTAGCGGAAGCCGTGGTAACAGAATCTGGGCTGCCATTCCTCCGCCCCCTTTCCCCTGATCCAATAGGTGTCGCAGATTGTCCCGGGATCCCCCTGGGTGCAGCTGTACTGATCTACGCCTCCGTCCTCTCCCAGTGTCTCCGCCGGGTATATGACGATTTTCCGCCCGGCCATATCCGGCGTGGTATCCCGCAGAATCAGCTTTTCAAAGCCCGCGCTGTTCTTTCCCATATCTACGATATAGTGTCCGTTCGCTATCGGCCAGACAGCTATGGGCACCAGCTCCTCCACGATACCGATAGGCGGCGTGTTCCTGGCCGTCAGTCTTCCGGCGGGCGGCTGCTTTTCCACAGCATGCTGCCAGTTTCCATAGGAACAGCCCGACTCGCACCAGCCGTCTATCTCCAGGCGCCCGTCATAGTCCTCCCCGCCGTACCAGTTGGAGAATACCAGAGGGCCTGCCGCATACTGCCAGCTTTCATCCGTCACGATCCGCTGGACGCTGCCGTCCCCGTACCAGATTTCCAGCTGGAAGATTCCCTTGGCGTCCCCGTAGAATCCGGAGTCCTTCTCCCGCCAGCCGTCGGTCTTCTGGTAGCGGGCGGGCAGCGTATAGACCTCCTCATAATTCCGGTATTGGCCGTTCCCCAGCCAGAAGCCCAGCACGTTCTCCCCCGGGCGCAGCTTCCCGTCCAGGCTCCATGTCTTATAATAGACGGTTTTTCGATAATCAGAATCCCATGGTTCGTAGTAATCCCGGTCTGTCTTCTCACCGTTGAGGAATACGTCCGCCAGCCCCAGGCCGCAGCCATAGAGGCGCGCTTTCTTCATCTCCCCTTCTTTTACATGGAAGGTCTTCCGGAACAGCGGCGTCGCGTCCTCCTCTTTGTGCCTGCCGATCCACCGGGCCTCCCAGTCCGTCTCCTCCAATAGCCCCATCTCGAACCAGGCCGCCTCGCTCCAGTCCGTCTGCTGCCCGCAGTCGTCCCAGGCCATGACGCGCCAGTAGATCCGCTCCCTGCTTTCCGGCCTCCTGCCGCCGTAGCGCATGCCGAAGGGCCTTTCTCCGGGAACCTTTCCGGAATCCCAGGCATCGGCCTCCCCTCTCTCCAGGGCCTCCAGGCTGCCCGCCGCCTGAATCCTCCAGGCGCTCTGGAACCGGCTAACCTCGCCCTCATCCACCTCCCATCTCCAGGAGAAGACAGGATGAGAGTCTTCCAGTCCCAATGGATTTTTCGTATATTGTGTCATTAAATCTATCAGCTTCATCTCTTTTTTCTCCTATTTAAAGTCGCTGCTCGACAGCACTAAAGGGTAAAGTCGCTCTGCCCCTACCCCTTCACGGAGCCGACCACAATCCCTTTCACGAAATATTTCTGCACGAACGGGTATACCACCAGCACGGGCAGCATGCCCATGAAAATCTGGGCGCACCTGACAGTCCTGTCGGAAATGTTCTGGAGGGCCTACAGGTCTCCCGCCCCAATCAGCGCCATGTCCCGCTTCACCACCACGGTCTGCAGGTAGGAGGCCAGCGGATAGTTCTGGGAGAAATTGGAGAACAGCAGCCCATCGAACCAGCTGTTCCAGTGGCCCACGAAGGTGAACAGGGAAATGGTGGCGATGCTGGGCAGGGCGCAGGGCACATAAATCCGGAAGCAAGTCTGGAGATGCCCCGCCCCGTCAATCTGGGCCGCCTCCTCCAGCTCCCTGGGAATCCCCCGGAAGAAATTCAGCATCAGCACCACATTGTACACGGACACGGCAATGGGCAGAATCAGTGCCCAGATGCTGTCCATCATCTTCAGGTTCTGAATCAGGATATAGCCCGGAATCAGGCCGCCGGAGAACAGCATAGTGAAGAAGAATATCCACACATACACTGTCCGGAACCGGAACCTGTCCGCTTCCTTGGACAAAGGATAGGCAATCAGGATAGTCAGGAGCATGGACAGGGGCACCCCGATTCCCACCCGCTGCAGGGAGCGCAGCACCGCGTTCCAGAACTCCTTCCTGCCCGCCACATACTGATAGGAATAGGTGGTGAACTCCACAGGCAAAAGCTTCACCAGCCCGGCAGCAGCAGCCGTATTGCTGGAAAAAGACAGGGCCAGCACATGGATTACCGGCAGCAGGCATACCGCCGTCAGCAAAAACATGATACAATAGTTGATGATTTCAAATACAATCCTGCTAACTGATTTTTTCTGCATGCCGCCCTCCTTAGAAAATGCGGTAATCCGCAAACTTATATGCCAGTAAATAAGATACCGAAATGAAGATTGTGGAGACCACCGACTTGAACATGCCCACCGCCGTGGCAGGGCCGTACTGGGCATCGATGACACCCATCCGGTACACGAAGGTGTCGATGATGTCGCCGCTTTCGTAGACCGCCGGGCTGTAGAGGTTGAATATCTGGTCAAAGCCCGCGTTCAGCACATTGCCCAGGCTCATCACCAGCATCAGCACGATGATCATCCGCATGCCGGGCAGGGTCACATGCCAGGTCTGCTGCCATCTGCCTGCTCCATCGATTCTGGCCGCCTCGTACAGCTCTGTGTCTATCCCCAGGATGGCCGCCAGGTAGACGATGGCGCCGTACCCGAAATTCTTCCAGATGTCCGACCATATGGCCGTAGTGCGGAAGTACTGATTGTCCCCCAGGAAGAAGATGCTGTCCAGCCCCAGGCTGTTCAGGGCCTGGTTGACGATGCCGCCAGTGGAAAGCACGTCCACCAGGATGCCCCCCAAGATGACCCAGGACATGAAATAGGGGAGGTAGCAGATGGTCTGTACGAACTTGCTCACCCTCACGGATCGGATTTCGTTCAAAAGTAATGCGAACACAATCGGCACAAGCAGCCCCAGCACAATCTTCCAGAACGCGATGATGATGGTATTCTGCAAGGCCCTGTTGAAGCCCGGCAGGCTGAATACGAAGCGGAAGTTCTCCAGCCCGCACCATTTCTGGTCCCCGAACAGCCCCTTGCTGGGAATGAAATCCTGGAAAGCCATCACCAGCCCTCCCATGGGCACATAGCTGAACAGCAGCACCAATGCCAGCCCGGGCAGAATCATGAAATGCAGCGGCAGCTCCCGCCGGAACATGGCGGCGGTGTATTTCCTTTTATAGCCCTTTTTCTTCATCTATGTTCACTCCTCTCCGGGCGCGGCGCGCCCTTGCCTGCGGTTCCGCGCACAAAAGAACGCGGCATTCGATCCTTTCGGACTTCACGCCGCATCCCTTCGTCAAAGGCCTGTAGCCCCGCAGGCTTCAAAAATATGTACGCTCCTGTTTACCTGGTCTGATACCAGTCGTTCACTTCCTGGATGATCTGCTCTCCGCCCGCAGCCTTCCAGCTTTCGATGACGGAGTCGTATTCATCTACGCTCATCTGCCCGGATACAATCTTCACGATGGCCTCGTCCAGCATGGCCTCCAGGGTGCCGGATTTGCTGGTCATGGTGTCCGTAGGCGCGCCGTAGAACTCGTCATAGACCAGATTGCCCGCCTCCTGATAGCCAATCAGTACAGTCTGGGAACCGCCCTCGTTGAATTCGATGTTCCAGCCCCACAGACTCCTGTCCCCGTCCAGGTTCGCCTTGCAGTAGTTGTACATATTGGTCTCTTCGCCGTTCATTCCCTCGGTGGAGCCGTCCGTCATGGCGGCAATCACCTTTCCTGTGGTGATCTGGTTCTTGTTGGGCGTGTTCAGGGACACGGGAGACAGTCTCCAGAGCCCTTCCATGTCCCCGCCGGGATTGATGTACTTGGCATATTCGGCGGTGTCATCGCCAAAGCTCTTCTCGCAGTACAGGTTCAGCATCTCGATGAACTTCTCAGGATGCTCGCACTTGGCGCTGACTACATACCAGCTGCTGGTGGCCATCCGGATGCCCGGCTCCACCAAAGCGCCTTCAGCGGAGGGAATGATGGAGAATGGCCTCCAGTCCGCCTCCGGATCTGCGGAAGCGCTGTCCTGCAAAGGGTACAGCCCATAGGCATGCCATGCATACACCACGCCGCATTTCCCTGCCACCAGAGGCTCGATGGAAGCTGCGTCATCCTTTACGTAGAACTCCTTGTCCAACAGGCCTTCCTGATACCACTGGGCCAGCTTTGCCAGGGGCTCCTTCATGTCCGCGGTGGCCTTGTCGTACTGGAGCTTTCCGTCCTCCGCCACTGTCCAGTAGCCGGGATATACGCCGTAGCCATGGAAGAATCCGGGAATGTTAGCTGTGTTGCCGATCCGCATGCCCACCGCTCCGTCACCGGCGATGTCCCCGAAAGCTTTCATCACAGCCTCCAGCTCATCGATAGATTTCGGTGCTTCCAGATTTGCTTTGTCCAGCCAGTCCTGCCTGATCCACAGCATATCGGCTGTCTCTATGTCGCAGTCCACGAAAGGGAAGCCGTACTGCACGCCGTCAAAGGTAGCGGCTTCGATACATTGCGGGCCTGCGTCCTCAATCAGTTTCTTGAGCCTGTCACTGGCATACTGCTCAAAATAGGGCGCGATGTCCACAATCAGCCCCGCGTCGGCCATCTGCTTCATGGTAGTCTTGTCCACCTGGCACACGTCCGGGATGTCTCCCGAGGCAATGGCGCCGTTGAGCTTCTGCTTCCCCTGGTCGCCGTCCGTGGCCACCCATTTGTAGACCACCTGCACGCCCACCTCGTCCGCGTACAGGTCGTTCCAGAGATTGTCCTCCCAGCTGGCATCAATCTGGGCGAAGATGTTGGACTCGATAGAGGCGTCAGTAGTCCTGGCGAAGGAGATGGGAATCAGCTCTCCCTCCTGGCCGCCGTCCTCCGTATCCGTCCCTTCCGCGCCGCTCTCCTGTGCCGAATCTCCGGCTGCATCCGCCTGGGACGTACCGGATCCCTGTGCCGGCTGACTGGTTTCATTTGTCCCCCCGCCATTGCCGCAGCCTGTGAGCAGCCCCGCCGCCATGACGATTCCGGCCAGTGCCGCGCCGCATGCCTTGAATGATTGTTTCCTCATGTTTGACCTCCCTTTTGATGATTTTATACTGCACACCAGTTAACCTTACAGTACAACCCGACTACAGACCGCCAGCCAGGCATTTTCCTGAAGGCATCACTGTAAATCCTGACGGTCTACAGTATATTTTCTTCAGAAAACCGTTCCTGTGATAATCTGATTATAGGTCTGTATCGACCTCGCGTCACTGGCTATTTGATTGGTTTATTTTGACCTTTTGTACATGGGCGGGCATTCTCTTTGCGCTCCCGGCACTCCCGGCAGCCTCTTTTGCTTGTAAACGTGTAAAGGTTTGTGGTATAATACCTAAGTGAAGTATCATATTCAGGGCAGAAAGAAAGAACAGCT
>NZ_CAPDXS010000194.1:0-8064 GCF_948601915.1 uncultured Acetatifactor sp.
GAACATCATGACCATGTGCAGCATGAGCGCCGCCTTTCCGCCCTCTTCGGGACGCCCATGGCGGCGGCCATCTTCTCCATGGAGGTGGTAAGCGTGGGCATCATGCACTATTCCGCTTTGGTGCCCTGCGTAATCGCCTCCCTGATTGCCTACGCCGTGGCTTCCCATCTCGGCGTTCCCGCAGAAGCCTTCCCATTGGATGCCATTCCGCCGCTGACGGTGGGCAGCGGAACCAGGGTCATCGTCTTGGCGTCTCTCTGTGCACTGTTGAGCATATTGTTCTGCGTCCTACTGCACCAGTCGGAACGGCTGTACCACAAGCATTTTCCGAATCCCTATCTGCGCATCTTCGCAGGCGGCTGTATCGTCATCCTGTTGACGCTCCTGACCGGCAGCCAGAGGTATAATGGCTCCGGCATCGAACTGATCGTCCGCTGCATGGAGGAAAGCGCCGTCGCGCCGGAAATGTTCGCCCTGAAGATGCTCTTCACTGCCGCCACTTTAGGGGCGGGCTACAAGGGCGGGGAAATCGTCCCCACTTTTTGCGTGGGGGCCGCCTTCGGCTGTCTCTTCGGCAGCCTGACCGGGTTCGCTCCTTCCCTGTGCACGGCGGTGGGCATGACCGCCCTCTTCTGCGGCGTCACGAACTGCCCTATCAGCTCCCTGCTCATCAGCTTCGAGCTGTTCGGCTACGAGGGCATGCCCTATTTCCTGCTGACCGTGGCCTTCAGCTACATGCTGTCAGGATATCACGGCCTCTATCACAGCCAGAAAATCGTGTATTCGAAATACAGGACGGATTTTATCAACAAAAAGGTTGGGTGAAATACTTCACGCCTGACGGACTCAGGATGCCTCAATCCTGTCGAACATCCACATTACAAAAGGCCGAATGCGCCCCAGAAACTCCTCCCGCGCTATCCCTGCCTTCTTCGGATTCCAGGCACCTTCAATAATAACAAAGTATCTTGCATACTTTCTGGAGGCGTAAAAGGTATCCTCCGGAATTTCTCCTGTACACACAGGCTGCTCATTGCTTAACGCCTGTTCAAAGCAATGTCTGGCAAACGCCAGCCTCCCGTTTGCCATTGCCGCATCAGGCTCAAATCTCTCGCATCCGTTATCATCTAATTGTCTTGCTATATCGATTCCAAGATAAAGCATGGAATTATACCTCAAAGCAAATCTCGCAAACTTGTCTTTTGCCAGTTCTTTTTGCAGGTTGACGGCCACCCTTTTATGTTCTGCGGGATTGTGCAACGGCAAAAGCAGTTTCATTTCAGACAACCTCAAGCCAATCCGCCGTCACGCCGTAAAATCCCGCTCAATAATTTGAATTTAATGCCCTGCAAGCACTTTGCGCCAGTCATCTTCCATAGTCCGCGAAATACAGTAACTTTCGTATTCAGGCATAAATCCCTCATGCCAAATATGAAATTTTGAGCCCCCAAACATTGTGAAAATATACTTCGCTCTTTTTATCGGAGGTGAGTAATAGCGAAAATCTATACATGCAGAAGCCGTCCAACGTTCCACACTAAGAATAGTCGGTTCCTTATCACCAAAACGACTATACAATTTATCTTCTTTTGTTTTCCATGACAGCAAATCATCATCACCACAGAATAATGACCAAACCACATCATTACCAAAAATGCTTGGAAAATATTTTTGCTTAATTAAGTCCAGAAAGATATCCCGAAACATGGTAGATGGGTTAATGGTGTACGTGCAAGTGTGATTATCTATATCATCCCCCATACAGACACTTTGGCGGCAAATTGATATATCCACTTTATCCCCCTCACCTTCCTTTTTCATTTTGCGCGTCCATTGTACCACAATTCCGGGAGCATGGAAACAGGGACTTTTCCCAGCCGCTTTCCTGCCTCTCGTATATACGGCACAGGCTGAAGTGCTGCAGAGCCTTCTCCTGCTGCTGTGGCCTGCATGGCCTCCGTCTCTGCTTTCTTCCGAAAAAGGCATGGGCCATAAAGATGACTACAGCACATGCACAAATAATCGCCTAACCATCATAACTAGCAACATATTTATATAAGCTATGCTCCATTGCCAACTTTTTTCTCCTGTGGTACAATACATACTGCACATCAAATAGATTTGCTGCCATACGATTTATCAAAGAAAAGAGGATTGCTTATGAACAGAGAATTCCTGAAAGACCTGCTCTCCACTCCGTCCGTCAGCGGATACGAGGAGGCTATCCAGCAGAAGGCCCTCGCCTACGGCAAGGCCTTCGCCCACGCCCAGCTCACGGATCCCAGCGGCAATGCCGTCTCCGTCGTGAATCCGGATGCCGCCCACAGGGTGCTGTTGTGCGGGCATATCGATGAAATCGGTTTCATCGTGACCCATATCGACGACTCCGGCCGTCTCCACCTGGCTAAGGCAGGCGGCGTCAGCCCCAGGCTGTACATAGGCTCTCCGGTACAGGTCTGGCATGAGGGCAGCAAGGTCAACGGCATCATCGCCACCTCCTCGGACCTGGTGAAAAAGGAGAAGATAGATGTCTCCGACCTGCTGGTGGACATCGGGGCAGCTTCCAAAGAAGAAGCCGCTGCCGCAGTGGCCGTGGGCGACATGGTCTGCGCGGACGTGCCCGTCAGGGAGCTGATGAACGACTGCTTCACCTGCCGCGCCCTGGACGACCGCACCGGAGCCTTCGTGGTGCTGGAGGCCGCCAGGGAGGCCGCGCAGCAGGGCGCTTCCCTGGGCATCTACGCCGCCACCACCACAGGCGAGGAGACCACGGGCCGGGGCGCTTACCATGCCGCCGCGCGCTTGAAGCCCCACTGCTGCATCGCCGTGGACGTGACCTGGGCCAGCGACGCCCCCGGCACCAATCCGGGTGACACCGGAGAGGTGAAGCTGGGCGGCGGACCGGTGCTGTGCATGGGTTCTGCGGTGAACAAGCCCATGAACGCCCTGCTGAAGCAGGTGGCGGCGGAGCTGGATATGAAGGTACAGTGGGAAATCGCCGGAGGCCGCACGGGTACGGACGGCGACACAGTGAACCAGGCCGATGAAGGCATCCCCATGGCCCTGGTCTCCATCCCGCTGCGGTACATGCACAGCTCCGTGGAGGTGGGCAGCTGGAAGGACATCGAGGACTGCGTCCGGCTGCTCAGCACATTTTTGGTGCGGCTGTCCCAGGAGCTGGACAAGGGCTTCGACTTCCGCCCTGTGAGGCCGTAGCCCCCTTTGACCGGATATGGCTGCCGCATCAGGAAAACAGATTTCCCTGATGCGGCAGCCACTCTTTCTCCCTCTGCCGAGACTTCCCTGTCATGCCGCTTGCCATGTCCCTTGGCTTCCGTCAGCCAATGTCCGCTTCCTCCGGGCCCTGGAACCTTAATTCAACCCTTTTCCCGTCTCCTGTATACAACAATCTCGGCATCCGAGCCGCCCTCGCCGTACTCGCATACCAGCAGGTAGCTCTCGTCCGCCGTGAGCCCGTAGCATCTGTCGCTCCCCTTCTTGTGGACCTGGTTCCCCAGGTATACCCTGGCATCGTCCCAGAACCGTATCTCCTGGCCGCCCGGAAGCGTATAGGCCAGATTGACGAAGGCCCCGTTCAGCGCATAAAGGTCGGTGATCTCCTCCATGTCTTCAATCCCCAGGGCATTGAACTCCGCAATCAGCTCCTCCTTCAGCCTGCAGGGCGCCTCAAAGGACCTGCCACAGTTCTCGCAGCCTTTTTCGTCGCAGCACAGCGCAATCATGCAGGTGCCTCCGAAGGGGCGCCCGCCTGTCTCCGTGCATCCGCCGCACTCCTTACATCCGCATTCACTGCAATCCAATCCGCATTTTGTCTTCATTTGTGTCTTCTCCTCTCTCCTTTTCCAAAAACCCGCTGTCCCACTCTTCCCTGAACTGCCGCAGGGACTGCTGGCGCAGGCTCCTGTCCTCCTCCACTGCTTTTGCGGCTACGGCGAAAAGCCCCTCCCCCAACTGCCAGCTGTCCGGGGTGCGCCCATATCCGCCAAACAGCGCAAAAGCAAACGCTCCCGCGGTATAGACATTGGTCACCTCGTCGATTGCCGCCCCCAGCCGGTATTCCTCCGGGGCCTGGAACCTGGAGCTCCCCCACATCCTCCCCATGTCGTTGACACAGGGCTGTCTGCGGAAAAAGTCTATGTCACAGACAGTGGTCTTTCCTTTGTCAAAATCATACAGGATGCTGCCATCGTAGAAATCGATGGCCACGTATCCCCTGGAAGCCGTATGTTCCAGAAAGCGCAGGATGTCTCCGAACACCTGCAGCCGGTTCTCCGTGGGAAGCGCCATGAACCTCCGGTGGGCCGCCGGGTACATTCTGCCCATGCAGTCCCCCTGGGCCCAGCGGAATACCAGCGCGAACCCGCCTCCGATTTCTTCCGCCTCCACCAGCTCGATCAGGCTCCCATGCCGCAGATCCCTGTAGACCGGCCAGGCTTCCCGCAGCCTCTCCACTGCCTCCCGGGCCGTGCCCGTGCCCCGTTCTGTGGGAGCTCCCGCGAACTTCACGAAATAGCGTTCTCCGTCTCTCTCGATCCCGAAGCAGATATTGCCGGAGTCCTGGTCATCGTATACCTGAAACACCCTGCCGTATTTACGGAGGAAGGAAAAGTCGAAGGGACATTTTAGTTTATATGGTATTCCGTCTATATATTGCAGGTAATATCCCTGGAAATACCAGGACGGTACGATGTTTCGCATATTGTCATACCACTGAAGCACCTCCGCCGCCTGGCGCAGCATGGTATCTATCTCCTTCTGCCCGAAGGGGACTGCCCAGTATATGGAGGACAGGGTATTGCTGGAGATGTAGAGGGCGAGCAGCCTCCAGAATTCCTCCGGGACATGGCCCTCAAAGTACCCGTTCACCATGCCGGACGCGAACAGCGGAGAGGCCTGGGCGCACCATACGATGCGGTTGAACTCCTCCCAGGGATCCCCGATATCGAACCGATTGAAATCGATTACATAAAGCTGCCCGCTTTCGTCCAGCATCATGTTCCCGATGTGGTAATCTCCATGCTGACAGGTCTGGGGCCTGTCTTTCAGCAGATGGCGGTTCTCCCCGATATACCGGATAAAAGCCTCTCCCCCGGGATACTGTATGGGGCATTCCCTGTATTTTCTGATCTTCGTGTCCATCTTCCGGTTGAACCGCGTCTCCCAGTCCTCCAGGGCAGCTCCCGCCTCCCGTTCCTCTGTAAGGGGGATGGAATGCAGCCTGCGAAGGATGCGCCCGGCCTCCAGCCCGCAGGCATACTGTCCGCTGTCCGGCAGCATCGGCACCACTTCCTCCGCTCCTGTCCCCTCGATCCAGCTCTGGACCGAATACACACCCTCCTCACAGACCCCGAAAGCCAGGGGCATGCACATGGGGATGCCCAGGGCCGCAGCCTTCTCCATCATCCGGAATTCGGTCTGCTTCCTGTCATACTGGGACATGGGGGAGATGCGGAGGAAATATTTCGTTCCCTGGGAACGCCCTTCCTCCGGCTCCGCGGTGGCACAGTATTTCCGGTCATCAGACCAGCCCTCATAGATTGGTTCCCTTTTCGTGAAATGAAAGTCCGGCATACCTTTACGCCTCCTCCACCCTCAAATGTCGTACCGTCTGCAGAGCACCTGGCTCAGGGCCGGAAGCTCCCGCTCGGTTTTTACATCTTGAAATTGACAGCAGGAATCTTCCGATTTCCATGAATTGCATTCTTGACTATCAGAATCGATATCTTATATATGCAGCAATAAAATCTTGCTCAAAAATCAGATAAACGGCATGACTTGCTGTGCTATGCGGCTGGCAAGAATTAAATGCCGTTTATATAGAAAATCTTCTTAGATTTATTTTAGTATATGCCTGGCATTTATGCAAGCTTTTTTTCGATGAAGCACTGGAGCTGCAGTGGAGCACTGGAGTTAGGCACTGGGGCATATAAGACGGAAAGGTGCGCGAATGTAAAAGGGCCCCGGCTTGCACCGAGACCCTTTTACTATTACTTATGAGGGGGGAGATAGTGAGTTCATCAACTATCTGATATACATATTACAGGGGAATTGTGTCCTTAGTGTGTCCATATTCTAATTTAAATCTAAAAAACCTGAAAAGCATTCCTAAACTTACAGTCCCAGGCCCCAGGCATCCAGGCGTACTGATTTCCTCTATGTGCAGATTCCGGGCATACTGTAAAAGAGCCCCGGCTTGCACCGAGACCCTTTTACTATTTTCTTATGAGGGGGGAGATAGTGAGTTCATCAACTATCTAATATACATATTACAGGAGAATTGTGTTCAAACTGTGTCTACTTTCTAATTTAAATCTAAAAAAGCCGGGAAGCATTCGTAAACTTCCCGGACATGGCAAGGCTATGGGCGCTTTTTCTTTTTTCCCACCTGAGAGAAATCGAACCGGCCTTTTTTCTTCCGGGATATATCCCTGATTTCGGAAAGCGGCAGTCCTGTCATTTGCGAGAGATACTCAGGGGACGCCCCATTTTGGAGCATGGTGCCAATCAGACGGTTCTGTTCTTCTTCCCGCCCTTCCTTCAACCCTTCCTCTCGTCCCTTCTCTCGTCCTTCCTTCAATCCTTCCTCTCGTCCTTCCTCCCGTCCTTCCCGCAGCCCCTCTTCCCGGGCCTCCTTCCGGAACATGCGCATGTATTTCTTTTCGTTGTATTCAGTCAGCAGCATTTTGGTCACCTCCGCCCGAAAGGGCAATAAAATATCTTCCATGATGCCATGGTCAATACAGTATGTTACAGCATTCTCAACCGCCTGATTCACAGAACTTCCTTCCCGCCGATATGCCTTGATGCAGTCCACGAAACGGGAATACTCATCCAGCCGTCTACAGTCCGCGGTCAGCCCACTGTTGTGGCCATAATTGATATTCAGCATACGGACTGTCAATTCCAGGCAGGACGAGGGTCCGGCTCCCGGCGTATCCGGAAAGGCATCTGCCAGCCGCAGGTACTGTTCATCAGGCATTGCATCGTCCCCGTTATAGAATACCACGCACTGGGGCGCGGGAAGAGGAATCAACTTCTGCCCATAGATATTGGCCTTCGCTTTTGCCGCCAGGCTCTCGTATTCCGCGGCAATATAGAGCAGAAAGCGCAAAGGGAGATTCGGACAGAATGTGCTCTGGTGCTCGTAAAGGTTCAGGGCCCCGGCCAGGAGAAAAGCCATGTCGTTCTTCATGGACATATAGACTACATTGTCCAGAGTGACGATCTCCAGCGCCTGCACATCGCGGTAATCCGTGTGGTTCAGCGCATTGTACAGCTTCAGCAGGGCTTCCCTGTCCCGCTCGAAGATGTAGCAGAAAAGCCTGTCCTTTACGTTGCGGTTGCCGACGAACCGCCGCAGCGGCAGCCGCAGGAACCGTTTCTTTCGTGGAACGAATTCCATCCTTGGGTTCATGTGATGTCCTCTCTTTCTGAAAATGACGTGGCAGAGGACATCCATGGCCTGTAAGCTGTCCCTGCCAGTGCGTGTGAATGAATCCGGCAGAAACTGCCTGAATGTGCGATTCGCAGCATCAAAGATATACCCATGAGCGGCCGAATTTGCCATCAATCCAGGATGCTTTTCGCCCCTGAGTCAGACGACATGGCAAATATCAGCGGCCGCAAGTATTAATTGCTGATGAAATCATCATAATACAGATAAGAAGAATTGTCAAATAGAAATTTTTCAAGAATCCATCCCCCCGCAGAGCTCCCGTTACTGTTCACGGCTTCGCCCCTCACAGCAACGTGATGCACACATACAATAGAATTCAAAGGCAGAATTCTATTGTCCTGAAGTGAGCAAAATACGCTCATTTTGGCGCCTGCTGTCTCGTGATTTTCGTGCAAAATGCGCACGAAAACACTTCGCGGAACTACCCGTGAACAGCAACGAGCTCCCCCATGATCCCACGGTACACAAAAGGCCTCAGCGACTGGGCGTCCATCCGGAAGCAGTCCTTTGTGGCGATTTCCATCATGTAGGACAGCAGATGGGAAAAGACGCAGTGTATCATATATTCGATGGGCAGGTCCCTGCGG
>NZ_CAPDXS010000195.1:0-7995 GCF_948601915.1 uncultured Acetatifactor sp.
TCCGATCTGCCTCGCATGCCTGCCCCTCACAACTGCCCCCACCGCTGCCTCGCATGCCTGCCCCTCACAACTGCCCCACCGCCGCCTGCTGCCGCTCTATGACCGTCACAGGGCGGGTGAATTCGACATCATCGAACAGCGACAGCTGCTTATAGCTCATGCCGTCGCTGCCGAACCGCACCCTGTCCTTCTCGGTGGTAAGGTTCCGCACGATGTAATCCTCCTCTATCTTCACAGGGTACATCATCCTGCCGCTGCAGGTGATGAAATACAGCGCCCGCTTCAGCACCACCCCGATCTTCTTCAGATCCGGAAAAGTCAGGCTGCCGCTCCTGCGGGCCGCCACGATCCGTCCCGCGCTCTTCACCCCTATGCCGGGCACACGCAGCAGCTCCTCCATGGGAGCGCGGTTGATCTCCACCGGGAAGCGCTCCAGATGGCGCACCGCCCAGTCCTCCTTGGGATCCAGCATCACATTGAAATAGGGGCGCTTCTCGTCCAGCAGCTCCTCCGCCCGGAAGCCGTAGAACCGCAGCAGCCAGTCCGCCTGATACAGCCTGTGCTCCCGCAGCAGAGGCGACCCTCCCGGCAGGGCGGGCAGACTCTTGTCCCCGGTGACGTTCACGAAGGCCGAATAGAAGACCCTCTTTAAGTCGAATTTCTGATAAAGGCTCTCCGCCACATTGATGATCTGATAATCGCTCTCCGGCGTGGCACCGATGATCATCTGGGTGGACTGGCCTCCTCCCACGAACTTAGGCGCATTGCGGTACAGCACCAGGTCGTTCCGGTTCACCTGGATGCCGGTCTGGATCTGCCGCATGGGGGTCAGGATGCTCTTCCGGTGCTTATTGGGCGCCAGGCTGCGCAGTCCCTCCGCGGTGGGGAGCTCTAAGTTGACGCTCATCCTGTCCACCAGGAAGCCGGTCTGCTGTATGATCTCCGGCGCAGCCCCGGGAATGGCCTTCACATGGACATAGCCATTGAACCGGTAGCGGTTCCGCAGCAGCCACACCGTGCGGCAGATCAGCTCCTGGGTAAAGGTAGGGTTGCCGATGATGCCGGAGCTCAGGAACAGGCCCTCGATGTAGTTCCTGCGGTAGAACTCCATGGTCAGGGTACAGATTTCCTCCGGGGTGAAGGTGGCCCTGGGGACATCGTTGGAACGGCGGTTGCGGCAGTATTTACAGTCGAAGATGCATTCGTTGGTCATCAGGATCTTCAGGAGGGAGATGCATCTGCCGTCCCCGGAGAAGCTGTGGCAGATGCCTGCCGCCACGCAGTTGCCGATGCTCTTGCCGTCCCCCTTGCGGTCCACGCCGCTGGAGGTACAGGCCACGTCATACTTGGCCGCGTCCGTCAGGATATTCAGTTTGTCCTCCAGGGGCATTTCCCCTTTGCTTACCAGATATTCCACTTTCCCGCCCCCTCATCCATGCCATTTATACTGCTTAACGATTTCACTTGCAATGAAACCAGACTGCATAACGCTGACTGGTTCAATCGCATGATTGCATTAGGCAGTATTCAGCGTTATACAGTATATATAAAAGAACGTATGTTCTTTTTAGAGTTTAGCACATATGTTCTGATTCTGCAAGCATTTTTTACAGAAATCGGAAAAACTTCCATAAGCAAGGGCAACAATAGTTTCAAAAATGATTGTTGGCCCCCAAAGGACGTGATATAATAATAGCAAGGAAGATCTGTTTCAGAGGAGGTGTTTGCATGGCGAGGACAGTGGGTATCGGACATCAGGATTTCGGACAGTTGATTCGAAATAATTACTTTTATGTGGATAAGACAGCATTCATTAAGGAGTGGTGGGAAAGCGGGGACGCAGTCACCCTGATAACCCGTCCCAGACGCTTCGGAAAGACCCTGAACATGAGCATGCTGGAATATTTTTTCTCCGTAAAATACGCCGGCCAGGGGGACCTGTTCGAAGGCCTTGCCATCTGGCAGGAGGAAGCCTACAGGCAGCTTCAGGGCACCTGTCCGGTCATCAGCCTCTCTTTCGCCAATGTGAAGGAGTCTTCTTTTCCCAAAGCAAGAAAGCAGATGTGCCATATTATCACGAACCTGTATAACCGATATGATTTTCTGCCAGGCAGCGGTCTGCTGAACGAAAATGAGAAAGAAATCTATCGGAAAGTCTCTGCCGAAATGGAAGATTATATAGCGGTCAATTCGCTGAACGCTTTGTCCGATTACCTTTCCCGCTATTATGGGAAAAAGGTCATCATCCTGCTGGACGAGTACGATACGCCCATGCAGGAGGCATATGTCAGCGGGTTCTGGGGAGAGATGGTGGAATTCATCAGGACGCTGTTCAATGCTACGTTCAAGACGAATCCATATCTGGACCGGGCAGTCATGACAGGAATCACGAGAGTGAGCAAAGAGTCTATCTTTTCGGATTTGAATAATCTCACAGTTGTGACTTTGAATTCAGATTTATATGCGAATCGATTCGGGTTCACTGAGGAAGAGGTATTTGCAGCCCTGGACGAATATGGAATGGGGGATAAAAGGGTAGATGTAAAAGCGTGGTATGATGGCTTTGCCTTTGGGAGATACAGGGACATTTATAATCCATGGTCAATTCTAAATTATCTAAAAACAGGAAAGCTCTCCGCTTATTGGGCCAACACCAGTTCCAACAGCCTGGCCGGAAAACTGATTCGTGAAGGCACCCCTGAGGTGAAGATAGTGATGGAGGATTTGCTGCAAGGGAAGACATACCATGCAGTGCTTGACGAACAAATCGTCTTCAACCAACTGGATTATAGGGACAGCGCCGTCTGGAGCCTACTGCTGGCCAGCGGCTATCTGCGGGCGGACTCGGTTGTCTACGATGAGGAAAGCGGGAAATCGGAATATAGCCTTGTCTTGACGAACAGGGAGGTCCGGTTCATGTTCGAGAGGATGGTTGACGATTGGTTCAGGGAATATACGCCGTCCTACAATGGGTTCGTGAAAGCCTTGCTGAAAGGGAACCTCCGCGAGATGAACCGCTATATGAACCGGGTGGCGCTGGATACCTTCAGCTTCTTCGACAGCGGGAAGAGGCCGTCCGAAGCCAACGAGCCTGAGCGTTTTTACCATGGCTTCGTGCTGGGGCTGCTGGTGGATCTGCGGAGGCAGTATACTATCACCTCCAACAGGGAAAGTGGATTCGGAAGGTATGACGTGCTGCTGGAGCCCTGCGATAAAAAGGGTACTGACGATGCGATTATTATCGAGTTCAAGGTTCATGACCCGGAAGATGGCGAGAAGACGCTGGAGGATACGGTGCGGTCGGCGCTGGCGCAGATTGAGGACATGAAATATGCGGCATCCCTTGAAGCGAAGGGGCTTCCTGAGGAGAGGATCCGGAAATATGGCTTTGCCTTCCAGGGGAAGGAAGTGTTGATTGGATAAAGGGGGCAGAAAAAAAGTATTGCAAAATCCACCGGAAAGCAGTTAAAATAGGATGGACGCATTCCATATAGAAGAAGCGCATACCATAGAATCAGAACAGAACAATATATACTGGCGATTACTAAAATCTGCCAGGTAACCCGACTCACGCGCGAAAGCTAACGGGGACTTTGCGGTAAATTTCATCGCTCGTGAGTATATCAAGAAGAAAGGATTACTCATATGTCAAGCAATGCATTCCCAAAAGACTACCAGTCCGGCCTGAACCTGTATGACACCCAGGTGGCCATCAAGCGCGTGAAGGACTTCTTCCAGACCCTTCTGGCGGAGCGGCTGAACCTTCTGCGCGTGTCCGCGCCCCTGATGGTGGATCCAAAGTCCGGCCTCAACGACAATCTGAACGGCGTGGAGCGCCCCGTGTCCTTCGACATCAGGCACCAGGACGGCCGGGAGGCGGAGATCGTCCACTCCCTGGCCAAGTGGAAGCGCTACGCGCTGAAGAAGTACGGCTTCTCCGCGGGGGAGGGGCTCTACACGGACATGAGCGCCATCCGCAGGGACGAGGAGCCGGACAATATCCATTCCATCTATGTGGACCAGTGGGACTGGGAGAAGATCATCACCCGGGAGCAGCGCAGCCTGGACACCTTAGAGGATGTGGTGCGCACCGTATACAAGGTGCTGCGCAAGACGGAGAAGTACATGTCCATCCACTATGATTATATAGAAGAAATCCTTCCCCACGACATCTTCTTCGTCACCACAGGCGAGCTGGAGGAGATGTTCCCGGACAATACGCCCAAGGAGCGGGAGTACTACATAGCCAAGGCCAAGGGCGCGGTCTGCATCATGCAGATCGGCGGGGCCCTGGGGAACGGCAAGCCCCATGACGGACGTGCGCCGGACTATGACGACTGGGCCCTGAACGCGGACATCATCGTCTACTACCCTGTCCTGGACATCGCCCTGGAGCTGTCCAGCATGGGCATCCGGGTGGACAAGGAGGCGCTGCTGCGCCAGCTGGAGGCCGCCGGATGCATGGAGCGGGCACAGCTCCCCTTCCACCAGGCGGTGATCCATGAGGAAGTGCCCTTCACCATCGGCGGCGGCATCGGCCAGTCCCGCATCTGCATGTTTTTCCTGCGCAAGGCCCACATCGGGGAGGTGCAGTGCTCGCTCTGGCCGGAGGATATCATGGCGGCGGCCGAGGAACGGGGGATAAAGCTTCTGTAAGCAGCAATTTACGGCTACCCCGATTTCGAGCGAACTTCAGGGTAGCCGATCAGGTGTTAAACCTGTATTTTAGAGAGAAGCGCATCTTGCAATGCCTGCTCCTTTCTGTCATCAGGGGCTGCGCAGCCAGCCCACTCTTGACCTGTTATAGGCACGGTCAGCACAAAAAGGCAATCCACCAGCGGTGGACTCTAGCGGTAGACCGCGAATTTCTCGTTTCGGAAGGTCTGTTTATAGTCAAAAGTATCCATGAATGCCAGCAGGCGCTTCCATTTGGGGTCAGCCTCCATCTCCTCCCACTGTTCCGCCGAAAGGTCGGAATCCCTCCCCTCTTCATAAAGGGCATGCGTCCCCTCCAATATGATTACCGGCTTGTCCCTCCCCTTTTCCGATATCTCCCCCTCCAGCTGCGCCATGTCCCGCTCCATGGTCTCCAGGCTGTAGGAATCCAAATCGCTCCATGGATTGAAGGCCGAGGGCATGGCAAGGTAATAGGATATGGAGGGAATGTCCCCGTACAGGATGACCTCCTGTCCCTGTAGCCCGTCCTCATTGGCGTAAGCGCTCAATTCCTCCATCCACCGGGCCCTCTCAGGGCTCATCTTGATATTCCGCAGGATGGGATTGTTGTCTATGGCGACCTCCGCGTCCTGTATCCCGGTCCCCTCCGCGAAGGCGAAGTTCGCCCCGAAGGCCCCGAACTGGAACAGGCAGATGGCCAGGAAGGCCGTCAGCACGCCCTTAGCGGGAAAGGCCGATATCACCAGTCCCCCCTTTGTCCTGTACTCTCCCACATGCCGCAGGAAGCGCCAGCTCTCCCACAGGACATAGGGCCCTGCCAGGAAAAGGTTGTTCAGGCTGGGGAGGACACCGTTGTTGCTGCCGATGGGCGTCAGCAGGATGATCAGTATCACCATGCCGCCAATCAGCTTTTCCTCTTTCGCGGCGTTTCTGTCCAGGATGCGGATTCCGGCAATCAGCATGGCCAGCATCAGGAATATGGGCCCGGCATGCCAGATGGAGTCGTAGCTGAAATAGTAGAAGGAAAGGAATCCCCGCCGATACAGCCACCCGATCATGGCGATGCTCACCAATATCCACAGCACGCGTACCCCCGTATGGAGGATTCCTGCAGCCAGAGGCGCCCTGTCCTCTCCTGCCGCTTTCTCCCATTTTGCACGCTTATCCGGCCTCGCCGTCTTATCCTTCTCCCCTGTTTCCCTTGCTGTACCGATTCCCGTCCCCCCCGGATGCCCGCAGAGGATTCCCTCCAGCCATCCCGCCAGGGCGAACAGCGCCGTCCCCCCCGCGGCGATGGCTCCCATCCGGCCCATCCAGTACAGCTCCTCCCGGTAGCGGCCAAGAATCCCCATGATCATGGCAGCGGGCTTATAGTCCGCCGCGTTGTCCGTCATGGCGAACAGTCTGTTGATACCCGCCGCATACTCCCCGAAGCCGTAGCGGAGATGGATATCGCTGAGAAGCGCCGCCAGCGCTCCCGCATATCCCAGCAGGCACCACAGCGTATGGCGGGCAGTCCGCCGCCAGAAACCCCCTTCCCCCGGAATTCTTCCCGCACCTGCCGCAAATGCCTTTTCGCCCCTTTTTCCGTCTTTTTTCAAACGTTTTTCAGATAAATCTGCCATGCCGCATGTTTTCCGACGTTTTTCCGATAGCCAGGCGATAAAGTCGTAAGCCCAGACCGCCAGGATCATCCCCATCTCCGGCAGGTTGGAGAAGCGCACCAGCACATTGGCCCCCAGGAACGCTCCGGCGGCCACAAAATACCCTTTTCTCTCTTTTGTCAGGCCCTGATAGAGGAATATGGTTGAAATCAGGAAAAGCAGATAGGTCAGGTAGTTATAGAGCAATGCGGTGGGGCACCAGCATAAGCTCAGCGCCACCATCTCCCCCAGGAACACGATCGTCTTCGGCATCTTCAGCTTCCTGGTGCAGAAAAAATAACCCATGAGGGCCAGCGCGCTGGCGAACAGTCCGGTATACAGGTTCATGCCCATCAGCGTATCCCCATTGGGAAGCCCGGTCAGCCAGCTCCCCGCCACATTGGCCAGATACGTGGAAAAGAGCCACATGGAATCCATATGCTTCGCGCCAATATATCGGAAATTCGCGTAATTATACCCGGTATCCCACAAATCCAGTCCCCAGTCCATATGCCGCAGGGGATAGAACGCCAGAACCACGATTGCCAGGTTCTCCAGCAGATTCCCCCATTTCCTCAGCCTGTCCCTCTCGTTCCTCATATCCATTTCCGTCCAGAATCCTTTCCGCCCATGCCTCCTGCTCCACGCTGCCTTAGACCCTCTTACGCCCCAGGCCTCTGCGGCATTCCCCATCAGGGACGCTGCCTTCTCCAAACTCCTGTCCCCGGCCCCCAGGCTCCTGCCCCTGTCACGCTTCCCGGAACAGCGCGTCCGCTCTCTCTATCTTTTCCGTCAGCCTCCGATAGAAGCCTGCCCTCAGCAGGATTCTGTGCAGTCCGCCGAAAATCCGCTTCCGCGCCATGTCCGCCAGGACGCCGCAGGCGAACACAGCCAGCACGGCCGCCATCGTCCCCACAAGCAGACGGGCTATCCCGGCAAATCCGCCTGTCCCCCGGGCCATCTCCTCCGCCAGCTGTCCGGCGCCCAGCCACTCCTGCCAGGAATACCGCAGCCCTATGTTCTCATGGAGCAGGTAGACCCCCAGGGTATACGGGGCCAGCCCATTGACGATCCTCGCCGTCCTCCCCTGTACGCGCAGCCTGGAAAACGCCCCGAAAAGGCCCACAGCCGCCAGAAAAGGGAGCGCATGGTTGTACTCCAGGCACATCTTGATCCGGCTTCCCAGCCCTCCGGTGCGCAGGTATATCTCCCGCAGGACAAATGTCCCGCCAAAGACCAGCAGGCAGCCTCCCAGGTACAGCAAAAGCCCCCGCCCCTTTTTCTCCAGGAACGGGATGCCGAACCGGCGCACATACGCTGCCGCCAGGAAAACGCACAGATACCAGAGGCAGTCGTATCCCAGCGCGTCCATCTCCAGGCGCACGGGCAGCACGCTCTTCACGATGCAGAAGACTGCCAGCAGCAGGGCCAGGGACAGCCGCAGCTGCTGTTTCGACATCTTTTTCACACCTATACCCACAAAGGGCAGGAGCAGGTACAGGAAGACATAGGCCGTCATGAACCAGTAATGCCCCATGGTCACCGGGAACAGCAATGTCAGCAGATAATGGGTATCGAACACTTCCTCCCGCAGCACTCCCGTCAGCGCGCCTATGAGCCTGAAGGCCACGGAATAGGTCCATATCTGCAGCCATAGCTGCGCCAGGCGGCTGGG
>NZ_CAPDXS010000196.1:0-7851 GCF_948601915.1 uncultured Acetatifactor sp.
AGACGTGTGCTCTTCCGATCTACTCCCTTATCTCCTGCTGAATCCCCTCAATCTCCGTATCGCACACGATATTCCCCACGCCGCTGTCAAGAAGCGCCTGGAACAACGGGGCAGCCTGTGTAAGCCCCTCGCAGATGACCGTCACCCTTGCGGAGTACATAGTAAGAAATTCCTCAATGGCCTGTGCAAATTCCTCGTCCGTGTCCCCGAAAGCCGGACGGTCAAGCACCACATCCGTAAAGTGGGCAAAACTGCGCATATCGTAGACCACAAACTGCTTCAGCACGAAATTCCCCACCATCTTCTTGACGGGCACCTCGCTGTCCGGCTCGTAGAAGCCGGTAAAGTCCAGCAGATTGGTATGCTGGGGTGATGATAAGTATAAAATCATATTCTTCTGCCTCCTCTTATCTTCCGATGGCCCAGTAAGGGCCGCCGGAACCTGCCGCCTTGTTGGATTCATTCATAATGATGGATAAATCCCATTCCTGTCCGCTCCTGCCATAGCTGGCCGGGTCTGCCACCAGAATCTTCCCCTCACTGGTCACGCCCCGCAGAACAATGAAATGCCCGCCCTGAGTAAAATGCCCTTTACTCATAATCACTACCACCAGCTTTCCGGAAGAAAGGGCATCCACAATCCCCTGGGCATCCAGATTCTTCTCACAAGACAGCCCATAGGCGGCTGCCGCTGCCGGAATCAGGCTGTGGTAGGAGCCGTTGCCCTCGCAGCGGTGTCCGTTTGCCACGGACCACTGGGCCAGTTCCACCGGGTCATGGGCATCCCCGGTCAGGGTGGACACCACAATCGCCATGGATGTGGGGCCGCACCCTCCCTGGCCGATAGTGCTGGACGTGCCGTACATCACGTCCGCCCACCGCTCGTCCAGCTGGTTATAATACATGACCTCCATGCCACCATCCGTGAATATTATGCCCTCATAAGACTGTCCGCTGCCATTGACGTAATCCGCATCATAGATGCCGATATTCTGGTTATAGCCGTATTCCCGCTGGAAAGATTCGATAGCCGCAACCTCGCCATCCCCCAGCGCCCACTCCACAAACATGGAGATGGGGCTGGTCAGCAGATGGACGATAAAGGCTATCAGGAACAGAACAGGCGACAATATGACGATAAACAGACGTTTCCGCGCCTGCTTGTCCGTTGCCGCCTGAGTCGCCAGCTGTGCCAGTATCTTTGCCGTTACCGGGTCAACTGCCATACAAACTCCTTTCTTTCCTGCGCATGTCTGAACCTTTCTCTTCCACATTTTTTCTCATGCATAAATGCCAAAATTTAATGCCAAATAATTTTCCCAACATTATCGCCCTCCTGCCCTGCCCATATAGAGCATCTTATATTCCGGAATCTCAAAGCTGATATGTAGCCTCTTGGCACCTACCATGAACAGGGCATGTCCCCGCTTCCTTGCCAGCAATAATTCCTGTTCCGCCTCTGTCAGGTCATAGAGGTCTGCGGTCTCTTTCAGGTTCTTGCCGTCCGTCCCCATCAGCACCTTATAGCAGGGGATGTCCAGGAGCGCCTGACCGTACTGCTTGATGCTCTCGCTCAGGAAGTCCACAGTGCTGTGGGAAATGATGGCCAATGCGCCCTCATACTTCCTCGCCCGCTTCATCACGTTCCTGAGGTACACAAGGGACTGGGGCACTTTCTGGTCAATCATCAGATACGCCTCGTCACAGATTAGAAGCACACGCTCCTCCCGATTCCGACTCATCTGCTCCCAGCACCAGGTCAGGATATTGAAATACTGCGTCCGCTTGATATGGTCGCTGGTCTCCTGCAGGGCATTGGTGTCCAGCACAATGATGGAGCCGCTGCCGTTATTCGCCTCTGTACCGTCCTTAATACTGCTCTTCCCATTCCAGATAAAGCTGTCCGAACCCTCTGCTATGTCATACAGAATCAACGCCAAATCCGCATACACCTGGCGGTCTGTCTCTTCCTCCGCCTTTTTCTGCACCAGCCGGTAAAGGTCAGAGAACACAGGAAAATCCTCCGCCCCCAAAAGGGAAATGTCCGTCTCCCAGACAATGCCAAAATTCCTGTACAGTTCAATCAGGCATTTCTTCAGCACCGCCCGCTGCATATCCGTGATGGACGGGATGTAGAGATTGAAGAAGATTTCCAGGTTCTTCATATGCATGGCCAGCTCGCTGAGCTGGCCATTGCTAGGCTCGTTCATCCCATACCCCTCGTCCCGGTACAGGCGGTCGGCCTCCCTCTCCTGTTCGTCATCACGGGGCGATGGCCGGACCTGCAGGGGATTAACCATCCCTGCCGAGCCGCCCACGGCGTTAATCCAGTCCCCATTCAGATTGAAGCACAGATCCTTATACTCGGATTCCGGGTCTACTACCAGGACTTTCGTGCCTTTCATAAACTCGGACAGGATGATATGCTTGATGGCCGTGGACTTCCCCACGCCGGAATTTCCCATGATGACAAAATTGCTGTTGGTGCGGTCCCCGCCCCGGCGCCAAGTATCCACAACCACCAGGCCGCCGCTGGTATCCTGAGCAAAGTAATATCCCTCTCCGTCATTGAATCCGCTGCTGGCAAAGGGAAAGCCGCCTACAAAAGTGGAAATCGGTACAATCTTCTGTAGGATGCTCTCAATCTTGGCATTGGTGGGAAAAGACGGGGAGATGTGCCGAAAACTCTCTTTCTGTAGGTTGGGAATCACCCGCATCTTGCACTTCATGACGCTCACCATGCTCTCCGCACGGCGGCATACCTTTTTGAAAGTCTTTTCGTCCTTGGCGATAGGCATAACCGACACGCTCATCAGCCCCACCGTCTCGCCCTCCCGGTCAATCTGCATGATAATCTTCTCGCCGTCATCGGCAGCCTTTTCCGCTCGCTGCCTGGACAAAGGGTCTTTGGCTCCGTCCGCCAGCCCTCTCTGCTGTACCACGCTGCGGGAGATGGCATTGATCAGTGTGGCATTATCCACCGGCCGCCATCCGATAGAAACGATGGTAGACGGAATATTAGTAATGCGGGACAGCCACTCCACCTCTACTTTCTGGGGATAGCGGATAATCCCGTACACCTTTCCCATATTCTCCCCCAGGTCAAGGCTGTTCTTGGAAAATCCCAGCCCCACCGGGGTGATGACATTCAGCAGGGCATTATTTCTTGTCTCCTGCTCCTGCACGTTTTCCCGTTTCGGCATAAAGTTCCTCCTGTTCCATATTCGTAAGTGCGTTCATTCACTGTTCCTATTCCGCATGATGAAACACTCCCTCTCTTTACATTTCATTTCCAGGTGTTTTCCAGTGTAAGGATAAGCTACGCCTGTCCTGCCTGTACCATGGCAATCAGATACTGCCCTGCCTTTCATACTCTAAGGTTGGAATGGCTGCGGAAAACTCCGTATCCTCCAGATGGGTATAGGACGGATTGTGGACCAGATTTAAAAGCCGCACAATCTCTTTCTCCCCCAGTACGTCACAGGGAATGCCACATCCGGAGAACTTCTCCGAAAACAATACAGCCCGCTTTGACAGTTCTTTCTCCGCTCCCTCCTCTGCCCTCTCCCAGAGAGAAACATAAAACTGCCGTTCCACAATCTCCCCGGACAGTGCGAAGCCGGACATCTGTAAAATCTCCTGCCTAAGCAGTTCTTTCCGTCTGTCATCCGCTTCTTTCAGCATGGACTGCATGTCCGTGATGACCGGGGAGATATCCACCGGCCGGCTCACCGCCAGAAACTTGAAAGGATACTGAATATCCGACAGTTCCGCCGTCAGCTGGCGGATCAGGCTGTTCTTTTCCGCCTTGCTGTACAGGTCAATGCTGATGGAATGGATTCGCACAAAAGTAAGCATCAGCCCATCCGTGGTATAAAGGTATCTGTCCTGAATGTCCCTGACATTGATGAACTCCTGCGCCGTCTGCATGGCAAGGCTCTCCCCGCCACCCTTGTTTTTGGGTTTGCTGTGTTTCAGTACAATCAGCAAAAGGCCGCCTCCCAAAAGGGTGACGGCCAGCATGATGATTGGAAAAATAAGTCCTTCCATATTTGTATCTGCTCCTGTCTGTTCTCTCAAATGTTTATAGTATCCTGGAAGAGTGCCCGCACAAAGCGAATACAATTCGCTTGGGCATTCTTCTGTGTCCAATTTAGATTTTCTTAGCGGGCATACTAAAGAGGTGGGCCATGCCCCCTTTGGCTGCTTAGAAAATCTTTGCACACTTTTATCGTTCCATTTCCTCCTGCCCACCCTCCGGTTCCTCCCGTTCCAGCATCTCCCGGTATCTGCGGTACTGTTCCTCCGTCTGCGGAGAATCCATGTATTCGGAAAGGCGCATACTGCCACGGGCATCCTCCAGCTTTTCCGCAAGTCCGGTGCTATTGTGGTAGATGGCAAGAAGCCTATTGAAATCTGTAATACCCTGCTCTTCCCCATACTCCAACAGCCGCCTGACATTCTCCAGACCTTTATCAAGGTCTATGGAATAGCTCCCCATTGTCCGATACCAGGAACAGTTGGGATTATACTCCAAAACACACTGATTCCCATCCACATCAAGGGTGACCCACATCTCTAGCTGGCTCCCCTTGGCATAGATGTCTTTATAGGCGCCCACCTCACCCGGCTCAATCTGCGCAAAGAACATATCCCCGTCCGCCAGGTGCTCCTCCTGGTAGCCGCCGCCATAGTCCAGATGCTCAAAAATATGTGCAAGGCTCTGATTTTCCGGCAGCTGCTTCTGAATCTCCATGGCCTGCCACAGCCGCAAAAGGGGCGACAGGGAGTTTGCACCATAATGGGCATAAAAGTGATTTTCCTTACCGTCCTCTTTCAGACAGTAAACCGCCCGGTTTCCCATACACACCTCCACTATTTCACTGGCCGGATATGCCAGTCATCATATAAGGAACCTCTGACCGTCAGCGTATCCGTCAGGTTAATCTGCAGCATCCCCGCCGGGGTCCAGGCATCCAGCACCTCCACATAGGTGGCATACCGCCCGTTAGGATACCACACAGGCGAAAAATGCACCGGACGGCCATAGGTGCTGTAGGGGTTCACCTGAAATTCAAAGCTGCTGGAATAGCCGGTATTCTTCCGCTTCAGGAGCCGCCAGTATTCCCCATAGTCGAATTCCGGGAAGTAGGCCACCACGTTCTGCGCCCCGGTGATATGCCCGCTGGGGGCTGAAGAACTGACACGGGCATAAGCCTCGGCATCCAGCCCATATCCGCTCTTCATGGTTCTTCCTGATGCGGTAGGATTATTGGCATCCGGCTCTGTGGCTAGGGAAGCGCTTAAGGATGCGGAATAGGATTTCCAGGCATACTCCCACCATCCATGGTCGCACCAGGATCCATGGTCTACCCCGTCCTCGTCAATATCGCTGTGCCATACCCAGTGCGCATGCCACCAACAGTCCCACTCGCCCCAGGTGAGATATGTCACGTCCTGCTTATTGGGCGCTGCCGGGATAGAGAACCCGTCATTCCGGTCATCCGCCTGTGGGTCAGGCGGCGGGTTGTCGTCCATGTCCACAATCAGTGCCCTTATCCGCCCGATGCTGGTGCTACAGTTGCTGGAGATAGAGATTGTCACCTCACCCGGCTCGGATGGCGTGTGCCACTTCACCCAGGCAAGCTGGGAGCCGTTCTCCGGGATATAGATGTTGTTATGGAAATAAGTCCTCCCGCCCACCGTGAACCTGGCCCAGGCTGGATTGTCAGGGGTCTTCTTTCCTCCTGTAGTCAGCCGGACTGCTATAATCACATCCGTATCCACCCGGTATACCTGATCATAATCTACCACGGTCTCCGGTGTCCCCTTATAGCTGATGATGCCGATTCCCAGGACGGAGACCATCTCCTGGGCCGTCCGTGCACTCCCCCTTGGGCCTGTCCATGCGGCAAACCCCAGATCGTCCCGTTCCAGGAACAGGGCGAGGGCATGGTTCTGCATGACCACGGTGGGGAAGTGGTAGCTCAAGTCCCCGCCCGTCATCTGGCAGTAGAGCCCTGCCTCCGTGGTGGTCATGGCAAAGTACAGGTGCTGGTACACCAGGTAGATGATGGGCTCGATGACCAGCTTGTACTTCCCCTGCTCGATATCCTCAAAGGGGATGCCCGTGTCATTCGCCACCATCACCGCAGCCGCCTCGGAGCAGAAGTACCGCCGGATGGCCGGGATACTGGCTTTCCTGGTGTTGCCGGAGATAATCTGCGGGATGGGGGTCGCCGGCCTCCGGCACGCATAGCCGCCCACCTGCGGGGACAGCCCCGCCCCGTTCCTGTAGTCCACCTTGCTCGCCTTCCCGAAATGGCAGATAGTGGGGGATAATGCCCCTACATCCACATTGGTATAATCCACCGGGACGCTCACCTGCTGCCCGCTCTGGGCATCCACCACCGTGACCCGCACCCCGTCATAGCCTACATCCGGCCAGTAGTATCCATCCACGCCATGGGTCAGGCTGCCGCCTCCGCCGTCCACGTTGCCGCTGCCTGCGGCATGGGCCGGGACTGCAGAGGTCAGGCACATCATGAAAATCAGTATCAGCGCTGCCATTCTTTTTATCTGTTCCATCCATCCTCCTATTCTGCCGCTGTAAGCGGCGTTTCCGTCTGCAAAAGCCCTCTTACCGCACATGTGAAAAAGGCATGGACCCTTTTGCAGTCCATGCCTTTTTCGTACTCTTTGTATATTTTGACAGCCAATCAGAAATGCTGCAATCCCTTTTACTGCATTGTCCCAATCTGCCTGTCCCAGTCCCCATCCGTGTGGGAAGTCCCCTGCTCATTGGGGCCGGAACTTTCTATGTAACCGAACCCCGGCACATAGACCGCCCCTGCCGGATTGGTGTCCCCGCCCTGTGGCTGGTCCTCCTGGGGCTGTGTATGCTCTGGCTGGCAGTTGCCGTCCCCATCCGGGTTCTCCACCACTGCCGTGCTGTCTGTTTCGGCAGGCGGTGCCGTGGGCGGCACTGCATCTTTCGGGGACTGGAGCTTTCCGTCCGTGCGGACCGGCTGGGTTTCCGCCGGAACCGTGGCGGTTTCTTCCCCGCTGGTTTCCTCTGTGAGCGGTTCCTCTGTCTCCGGCTGTGTCTCGGTCTGCCCTGTTTCTGCCCCTGGTTCCTTTCCCTGCTCTGACTCCGATTCTGTTTTCCTCTCCGGCTCTATGGTTCCAGTGGCATCAATCTCCGGGACTGTCACCGTTGTTCCCTTTTCCGGCACTTCCAGCTCCACCAAAGGCAGCTCCGCCTTTCCCATTGTCCCCACATGCCAGACAAGGCCGGCAGCCAGACACACAGCCAGAATTGACAGGATGATGATAGCAACACGCTTCTTATTCTTATAATTCTTGTTCATAAATGGACCTCGCTTTCATTTTCTGTGTTGGAATGAACGGTTCGGCCCTATTTACCCAAATCTTCTACCCGATTCCATTATAAGCGGACTCTCCCTGCGCGTCCAGGCTTTTTTCGGAATCCTCGGAATCTCCTTGGAATCTCCTTAGAATCTGGGCATATAGGCCGCCTTTCTCCTAAGTTCCATGGTCAGGGGCGGAACCACCCCCCAGCCGAAGGACATGGGGATCTCGATGGTAATCCGGGCATCCGCCTCGAAATTTCTGGATGCACTCCCCGGCGCCAGCCCTGTATTGGCAATCTCCACCCGCAGGCCGGAGAGCCGGTATTCGTAACCGCCCTCCTGCTCCTTTACATGGTAGCTTCCATCCCTCTGCGTCCCCAGCAGGCTGTCCAGGCGGTAATACACATCGTCATAGTCCAGATCCTCCACCCACTGCTCCCCGGACAGCCGGTAGCCGCCGGAATATCCCTCCCGCAGC
>NZ_CAPDXS010000197.1:0-7834 GCF_948601915.1 uncultured Acetatifactor sp.
AAGTTCGCCTTACAAGCAAGTAAGGCGAACTTTTTTACACGGATGAACGAATTCCTGACAATGATTTTTTCGAATTCAGGCTAAATTAATGCAAATCCCCATAGCCCATGGTGAGACTCATGATTCATTCTGGCTGTCATGCCCCTTAAAAGCTTACAGCTCCAACCCCTCAAAAGGCCGGTTCCGCGCCGTCTCCTGACGCCGTACATGCTCACGCACCTGTGCGGAAGCCTCCTCCACAGCCTCCCTGAACCCCATCGCCGACAGCCGCACCGCGCCGTCTCCCCAGATGATCATCTGCTCCAGCCTGTCCGACGTGGCCACTGTGACCCTGTGCTTCCTGCCGATTTCATGGACGGTCTTCTCAATATACTGATCCGCCGTCTCGGCCTCTTTTGTGTAGACCACATAGATATTGTGGTATTTCTGCACGGAGCCCGTGTTCCCCTTTACCTTATAGGCGTCGAACACCAGTATCAGCGTGCATCCCGCGAATCCCTGATAATTGCTGCAGACATCCATCAGCCGGTCCCTTGCGCTGTCAATGTTCACCTCCGCCAGGTCGTGCAGATCCTCCCAGGCGAAGATGATGTTATAACCGTCCACCAGGAGGTATTCCTCTTTCCTCCCGGGCTCGTCCGCTCCCTTCCGCCCGGACGGTCTCTGACTATCCTCCGGAGCCCGCTTTGCCCCGGAACCGGAAGACCGCCCGCTACCCGCCGGTCTGCCCGCTCCCTGCGGGGAATCCGCAAGTCCACTGCTGTCCGTGCTGTCCGATGTCCCGCCGTCCCCGGGTGCTGCCCTGCCGGTATTTTGCTGATGATAGCGGTAGGGCTCATAGTCCCTGCTGCTCTTCCCGTAAGTGCGGGTGAAGATTTCCTCGATTTCTTCCTGGGTGATGTAGTCGGACGCTGACTGCTTCCTGCCTTCCGCTGCCCTCTTCCTGCCCGCTGCCGCTGTCACGCCCCTGCCGGGCATCCCTTCACCGGTAGGCCGAACTTCATTGCCCTCTGCTCCGGCCATACCGCCGCCCGCGCCATAGCGCTGCCCCTCGCCCACAGGCCGAGAGCCGTTTCTGCCTGTACCGTCCTCCCCGAATCCGCTCCCTTCCCGGCACGGCCCGTCCGCTTCCCCAGTGCCGCCCCCGGCCTCCCCACGCCATCCGCTCTCCACATGGGCATACTCCGGCACCTGATCCCAGGGCACCACGAACCCCGCGCCATGGGCGCAGAATACCGATGAGGCCGGATTCTCCACATCCGCCTCCGGATCATAGCCGAACTGTTCCATCACCTGGTCCGTGTCATGGCAGGGCTCATATCCTTTCAGGATGCAGCTGAACCTCCCCAGCCCCCTTGTATAGGCGTTCACCTCGCTCTGGTAGCTCCCGATGGTGGATGCCGGAGCACTGCCTTTCAGGATGGCGTACTCCCCATCCGTCTCCGGCGGGTCGAACTGTCCGCACATCCTCTGGATATCGGACATGGCCCTGCCCACCTGCCCCGCGGGCACCTCCAGGGTGAAGGCCATCACGGGCTCCAGGAGCACGCTCCTGCTCTGCATCAGGCCCTGGCGCAGCGCCCGGTAAGTGGCCTGCCTGAAATCGCCGCCCTCGGTGTGCTTGATGTGGGCACGGCCTGTCAGCAGCGTAATCTTCATGTCCGTGACAGGCGAGCCTGTCAGCACCCCCGGATGGGTGCGTTCCTCCAGATGGGTCAGAACCAGCCTCTGCCAGTTCCTGTCCAGCACGTCCTCGCTGCAGGCGCTGGCAAACTGCAGGCCGCTGCCCGGCTCCCCCGGTTCCAGCAGCAGATGCACCTCCGCATAATGGCGCAGTGGCTCGAAATGCCCGATGCCCTCCACAGTGTCGGCGATGGTCTCCTTGTACAGGATCTGGCCGTCCGTAAACTCCACGTCCAGGCCGAACCGCTCCGATATCAGCCTTTTCAGGACCTCTATCTGCACCTCGCCCATGACCTGCACATGGATTTCCGGCACATACCGCTTCCCGGCCAAGAGACCTCCCCCGGCAGACGCGCCTTTCCCCACAGGAACCCCTTTTTCCGATGCAGAATCGTTCTGCGCCTCCCCGGATCGCCCGTTTGCCGCCCTCTGCCAGACCACATGGAGCTGAGGCTCTTCCTCCTCCAGCTTCCTGAGCTGCCCCAGCACCTTCACCGCGTCGCTCCCCTCCGGCAGCACCAGTCCATAGGTCAGCACGGGCACCAAAACGGGGATTTCATTGCTGCTCTCCCTGCCCAGCCCCTGTCCGGCGAAGGTCCTGTCCAGTCCGGTCACGGCGCAGATTCCGCCCGCCTCCACCTCATCCACAGCCTCAAACTGCCCGCCGCCGTAGATTCGAATCTGGTTCACCTTCTCCTCCCAGATCTCCGCCTCCGCCCCTGCGCTGCCCGCATTGCTCACAGGCATCTTCACCCGCAGCACGCCTCCTGTGACTTTCAGGTGGGTCAGTCGGTTGCCTGACGCGTCCCTGGAGATTTTGTACACCCTGGCGCCGAATTCCTGAGAATATTCCGGGCACAGCGCAAAACGGCGGATTCCGTCCAGCAGCTCTCCCAGGCCCTCCATATGCAGCGCGGAGCCGAAGTAGCAGGGAAAGACATGCCGCCTGGCTATGGCTCCGGCCACGGAAATGTCTGCCAGTTCCCCTGTCTCCAGATATTCCTCCAGCAGGGCCTCATCACACATGGACAGCTCCTCCAGCCAGGCCTCGCCCCCTCCCTCTGCCTCCGGTCCGAATTCCAGACAGCCATCTCCCAGCTTGGCCCGAAGCTCCCCCAGGAGCCTGTCCTTGTCCGTATCCGGCTGATCCATCTTGTTGACGAACAGGAACACCGGAATCCCGTACTGTCCCAGAAGCCGCCAGAGGGTCTGCACATGTCCCTGCACCCCGTCCGAACCGCTGATGACTAATACTCCATAGTCAATCACCTGCAGCGTGCGCTCCATCTCCGCGCTGAAATCCACATGTCCTGGGGTGTCCAGCAGCGTGATGTCCAATCCCTCCCAGGTAAGCTGTGCCTGTTTGGAGAAAATCGTGATGCCCCTCTCCCGCTCCAGGTGGAAATTGTCCAGGAACGCGTCCTGATGATCCACCCGGCCCAGCCTGCGAATCCTGCCTCCGGTATATAAAAGCCCCTCTGCAAGGGTAGTCTTTCCCGCGTCCACATGGGCCAGCAGGCCGATGCAGATATGTCCTGTGCTTTTCCATTCCCTCTGTCCGCCCATGCGAAACGCCTCCCTGTCTTCGTCTTATGCATATCCATACTACCATAAACGTCCCTGTATTACAAGACAGGGGACAGGCGCAAGTCCCAATTGCCTGGCCAGTGCGCTGCTGTGTTAATTCCAAGACGGCCAGCGCCTGATATCCTCGCCAGGACAGGGCGCAGAAAGGATGCGATGCGGACACGCCTCCTGACGGCGACATGGTAACGGGGGAACGGCGAACCGTCAGGGCGGCTCCGCACAAAAGGCCGATACCCGAACCCCGTCATGGGCAAAGTCTACCGTAATCGCGCCATACCGCGCCGTCTGGGCAATCACGGTTCCTGATTCCTCCAGCCGCTCCAGCAGCTCGGCATGGGGATGGCCGTAGCGGTTGTTCCTGCCGCTGGAGATTACGGTGAGCCTGGGCGAAAGCCGCTCCAGCAGCTCCTTTGGCGTGGAATTCTTCGACCCGTGATGGGCGGCTTTCAGTACGCTCACATCCCTGATGTCCCTGGCTTCCAGTTCCCCCTGCAGGGCCGCCTCCCCCTCGTTCTGCACGTCCCCGGTCAGGAGCAGCGTCCAGTCTGGCGCTTCCCCTTCTCTGCCCTGGACATCCCCGGCGCTTTCCCAAAACTCCACATAGAAGCATTCCGAGTAGGCATTGACATCCTCCGTACCAAGGCTCTCGCCGGGGTGGAGGCAGGTGAAGTCCGCGCTGCCGCAGCCAAAGCTCATCCCGGCCCTGAGATACCCTACAGGCACAGGGCTGGACTGGGAGGCCTGCTCCGCAGCCGCCACCAGCTCTCCCAATTGCTCCTGTCTGGCATCCTCCCGAATAGCGGGAAGCAGTAGCTGGCCTACGGTGATGTTGTTCTCACCGCCCATCTTAAGCAGCTCCACCGCGCCGTTCACATGGTCCGCATCCGGGTGGGACAGGAAGACAGCATCGATATTTTGTATCCCCTCATGCTTCAGATAGGGAAGCAGCAGATACTTCCCTACGCCGCTGCGGCTGCTGCTGCCGCAGTCGAAGAGGAAGTTCTCCCCGGAGGCAGTCCGCACCAGGATGCAGTCCCCCTGTCCCACGTCCAGGAATGTGACGCTGTTTTCCGGAGTCGGACGGAGGACAAAGAGCAGGACGGCCGCCGCCAGGGCGCAAGGCTCCACAGGCCATCTCCTCATCCTCCCGGACCTCCCGCCTGCCCTGCCCACCACAGCGCCATCCGGCTCCGGCAGGTACGCCTTTTTCCCGTTCCCCGCTGTCCCCGGCATGTCCTCCGCTCGGTTTCTCGTCGTCCTCGATCCGCCATCCATCCGGCTTCCCGCTGTCCCCGGCCTGCCATCTATCCGATTCCCCGCCGTCCCCGACATGTCCTCCGCTCGGCTTCTCTCTATCCCCGGCCTGCCCTCTATCTGGTTCCCCGCCATCCCCGGCACGCCACCCATCCGCTTCCCCACCGTCCCCGGCCTGCCATCCTCCTTCCGCTGTCCCCAATCCCCAGTCAGCCCCATGCGCTCCGCCGCCTCCTCCTTCCGTTTCCTGCGGCTCCGCAACAGAACCACCCCCGCCAGCAGTACATAGTACGCCGCAATCTGCCACACCTTCGGACATCCCGGATTCCAGGTGTGGAAGGGCAGCCTGTCGAAGCAGCCGCAGACAAATTCATAGGATTGCAGGATAATATAATCGATACCGCCCAGTACACCCAGCCCCGGCACCAGCATGGCCAGCAGCCCCGTAATCATCATGGGTTTCATCAGAGGTAAGACAAAAAGGTTCAAGAAGACAGAATACACCGGAACTTCATAGTAGAACCACAACTGGATGGGCAGCGTTGTCAGGGTGATGGACAGGCTGGCCATGGCGGACTGAAGCAATCCTCTCCCCAGCCCCCGGCAACCCTCCCACAGCGCCGCGCCCATTCCCCCCGCGGCCTCCCGTATCCCTAGGGACTGCCCCTGTGCCTGAAAGAGCCTCCCCTGTACCTGAAGGGGATTCCCCTGTATCCGAAGGGGATTCCCCCGCAACCGCTCTGTCAGGCTCCCGCCGGTCGGTTTCGAGGTCTTTCCCGGCGGTTTCTTTGCCCTCCCCGCGGACGCCGAAGGATTCCGCCCTGGCGAAAGCGCCAGCACAGGGCTCACCACACCGAGGCCCAGCACGGAGGAGAAGGAGAGCAGGAATCCGCTGCTTTGCAGGTAGTACGGATTCCACGCCACCATCACCGCCCCCATGACTCCCAAAGCCGTCAGCATGTCGTATGTCCTGCCCGCCACCTCCCCGAACATCCGGATCAGATACATCCCGATGGCCCGGCAGGCGGACACGCTGAATCCCGTCATGCCGCCGTACAGAAGGAGCAGCACGCTGCCTCCCACGGCCGCCGGGCAGATGGGCAGGCCAATCCTGCGCAGCAGCCTGTAGACAGTCATGCCGATGATGGTGATGTGCAGAGAGGAGATGGACAGGATGTGCAGGATGCCGTTCCTCTTGTACAGATCCTTCAGCTCGCTGTCCAGATCCTTCTTGTCCCCCAAAAGCAGGGCGCTCATCACAGCCGCCTCCTTCTCCGGGAAAATCCGGTACAGCCGCTCCTTCAGTAGGCATTTCAGCTCATACAGGCCGTTGCGCACAGGCCACCGATCCTCCCCGCAGGCCTTCATCTGCGCCTTCCGCAGCTTCCCGCCGATCGAGAGCGTCCTGTAATAGACCGCCGCGTCGAATTCCCCTGGATTGGTGGCATGGGAATAGGGCGCGAAGATACCCTGAACCGCCACTGTCCTCCCCAGAGGGATGTCCGCCTCCCCCTGCATCTCACATATAAAGTTTTCCGCACATGGAATTCCCTGCCCCGAACCCCCGGCAGACTGCCCGGGGGCATTCGAATCATATATGACTACAGACTTTAGATAAATAGATGTCTCATCCTTTTGGTACACCTGTCCCGCAATCAGCAGCTCCTGTGCCGCCTCCAGTTCCTTCGCGCTCACATAGCCAGGCGGCACATCCTCCGCCCCTCCGGCTCCCAGCCGGAGGGCGGCGATGACTACCAGGAACAGGGCCGCCAGGAACAATGGCCGTTTCATGGATTGATTCCCCCTTATACCCCGTCAAAATCCCCTCTGTCCATACAACTCCCGTCCGTGCCTTTTCTGCCCGGCAGCTTCAATGCAGCTTCCGCTCCGTGCGCTTTATGGTGAAGACGATGGCTATCCCCGCGATGGCCGCCATCAGCAGATAGGACTGGAGCATGGGCATGAAGTTGTAGCTCTCCCCCTTCCACACGATATAGAAATCCCGGTTGATATAGGTCACCGGCAGGAGCTTCGCCACCGTCTGCACGGCCGGAGGCATATTGTCGTAGCTGATGCCCATCATGCCGCCGAGAACCATCATCCCGAAATACAGCAGCATGGTCACGCAGTAGGTCAGCGAGAATTTCCGCAGCAGGGATGAAATGGCATGGGACAGGCAGAACAGGATCACGCTGAAGCTGAAGATGCACACCAGGTACAGCAGGCCTCCCGAAAGCGTAGGCGCCTTCAAATCCACTGCCGCATATCCCACCCCGAAATAGACCAGGAAGGCCAGAATCATGAATATAATCTCCGACAGGATACGGTTGCAGATGGACACCCCTGCCCTGATGCCGAACAGCTCCATCCGCTGGGGGATGCCCTTCTCCATCTCCTGGGCGTTGGACACTCCATAGCCCATGAAAATGGTGGCCATGGGAATCAGGGATCCGATTCCCAGGAAGACGGAGGTATTGGCCTCCTCCAGCATGGCGGGGCCGGCCACCTGGCTCATCACGGCCCGGGTGATGATAATCATCATCAGCACCGGCATGCCCACGCCGAAGATATGCACATAGGGATTCCCGATGACCTTGCGGAATTCAAATCCCAGCATCTGGAACGATACGGTCTTCCGTTTATGATTATTCTGCATCAGAGTTCCCTCCTTTCGCGGCCTTGGCGTTCGTATAGAGGATTTCGATGTCATTGTTGCTCCGCTTGTAATTGACATCGTTCTCCTGAAGAAGATCCGTAATCTTCCGCTCCGTCTCCGCGCTCTCGCAGGACAAGGCTATAAGATGGGCCGGAGCCGCCAGCCTGCGGAAGCCGGACAGCAGCTTTTCGTTCTCCTCGCAGTGGTTCACTACAATCACCGCCCTGCCGCAGTACTTCCGGAACAGTTCCTCCTTCGGGCCGTAGTCCAGCACGAGCCCCCTGTCCAGTATCAGCAGCTTTTGGGCCAGCTGGTCCAGCTCCTCATAATAATGGGATACCATCAGAAAGCTCTCCCGCTTCCCCCGGTACCACTCCACCAGCTTCTCCACCAGCCTCTGCCTGGTCTCGAAGTCCAGCCCGGATGTGACCTCATCGTAAAAGGTCAGGGCCGCCTCCTGCATCATGACCATGATGATGGTGAACCGCTGCTTCTGTCCGCCGGAAAGCTTGGAATACTTCTTCCGCAGACAGTCCCCGAACTCAAAAAAGGCAATCAGCTCCTGAAGCTTCCTGTCCCGGGCGATTCTCGTCCCCAGAACCGCCTCCATGATATGCCTCACCGGCATGGCATCCGTGTACTCGTTGAACTGCA
>NZ_CAPDXS010000198.1:0-7676 GCF_948601915.1 uncultured Acetatifactor sp.
CATGGGGCATTAGCGCAGTTGGGAGCGCGCAACATTCGCATTGTTGAGGCCGTGGGTTCGAATCCCATATGCTCCATGCGCAAACAGCGGAATCCTGTGAGATGTGGGATTCCGCTGTTTTTATCATCCTTTCAGCTATGGCTGACGCTCCATGCCCTCCGCTTCCCCTCCTGCGGATTCCTTCCGCCTGGCCAGAAGCGCGACCACCTCTACATTCCCCGTCCACGGGAACTGATCCACCGCCACTGCCCGCTCCACCACATACCCACGCTCCAGGAACACCCCCAGGTCCCGCACCAGGCTGGTGGGCTTGCAGGATATGTATACAATCCTCTCCACACCGTAAGCAATGATTTTCCCCAGGGCCTTCGGGTGAATCCCGTCCCGGGGCGGATCCAGGATGATGAAATCAGGCTTCTCCGGAATCTCGTCCAGCGCCTTCAGCACGTCCCCGGCAATGAACTCGCAGTTCCTAAGCCCGTTCATCTCCGCGTTCTTCCGGGCTGCCTGCACGGCCTCCTCCACGATCTCCACGCCAATCACCCTGCCTGCCGCCGGGGCCATCATCTGCGCGATCGTCCCCGTACCGCTGTAAAGGTCGTACACCACCTTGTCCGGCGCCCCCTCCGGAGCGCCGCTGCCCAGCTCCCCGATATAAGACCGGGCCGTCTCGTAGAGCACCTCCGCGCCGTAGGAGTTGGTCTGGAAGAACGAAAAAACGGATACTTTAAATCGGAGCCCTAAAAGCTCCTCATAAAAATAGTCCTGTCCGTAGAGGATGTCCGTGCGGTCGCTGCGCACCACATCCGCCTGGGAGTCGTTGACGATATGGAGGATTCCCGCGAACTTCCCCTCCAGGCCGCCATTGCGTTCCAGGCCCAGCAGCTTTTCCAGGAAGCCCTCCATCAGCTGCCGCTCCGCTTCCCCGCATCCCTCTCCCCCGGCTTCTTTCTGCAGCGGCATAGCTTCCGCTTCCCCCGGAACGCCTGCCACGGATTCCGCCCGGCCTGCGGCTCTTTCGCCGTTCCCCGCCGCGGATCCCTCCGGGGCCCCACAGTCCCCCCAAGGGCTCTGAGAGGTAGTCACCAGCGCCACCAGGATCCCCCCTGTCCGGGAGGCCTTGCGCACCAGCAGATGCCTCAGATACCCCTCATGGCGCATCCTGTGGAAATAAGTCACCCTCCGCGGAGCCGGATATCCCGCGAAGTATTCCAGCGCCGTCTTCAATATCAGCCGGAAATCCCCGTCCACGATCCGGCAGTCCTCCACGGTCACCACATCATAGAAGCTGCCGCGCTTGTGCATCCCCAGGGTCAGCGGGCCGTCCTTTTCCTCATCCCCGAAGGAGAATTCCATCTTGTTGCGATACCCGCAGGCCACAGGGCTTGCCTTGATGCCCTCCCACTGCCATCCGCTCTCCTGCCGCTCCAGGCAGGCATCCAGCAGACGCTTCACCTGTCCCTCCTTGACCCTGAGCTGCTCCTCATAGGGCAGGGACAGATACGCACAGCCGCCGCATAAGCCAAAATGGGAACACGGACTGGCTGTCTCCAGAGGCGACTTCTCCATCACCTCCAGCAGACGGCCCTCCGCCTTCCCGTTTCTCACTTTGCTGACAATGAGCTTGATCTTCTGGCCGGGCAGGCTGTTCTTGACGGTGACGGGGCCCTCCTGGGTACTGGCAATGCCCTTGCACGGAAAATCCACCCGCTCCACCGTTGCTTCATATACCTGTCCTTTTTTCATCTGCTCAGTTCTCTCCCTCGTCTACGAAGAAGTCTTCGTCGTCTTCCGCTTCCTCGTCGTCCTCTTCATCCTCGAACTCGTCTTCGAACTCATCCTCGAAGTCATCCAGATAGCGGGGATTCAAGTAGCGGTAGACCGCGTAGGCGATACCGGCCACTGCCGCGATGGCGCCCAGCACTGCCAGGACGCATATCACCATGTTCCACTCCTTCTTCTCCTCTTCCTTCTTTCCAAGCAGTTCATTCAGCCTGGCGATATCAATCAAATTCTCAAGCTTGTTCATAAGATTACCTCCGTCTCGGCAGATTGACTGCCCTTTATTTTCTATTGCCCAGGACCTGTCATAGAAACCGCTTCGCATTTTCTGTTATCTGGAACCTGTCATGGAAACTGCTCCGCATTTTCTACTACCCAAAACCTATTATATCATATTCCTTGGAAAAATACTATAACCTTTTCAATTTTGCGAAAGAAGCGTACATGATTTTCTGCCCGGCCTTGTCGAACTCTACTGTCACCTTGTAGTCCCTGGGCTCCCTGTCGATTTTCAGCACGCTCCCTTCCCCGTACTTTACATGGGACACCCGGTCTCCCACCCCATAGGAAAGCGCCTCCGGGGCCTGATGGATTCCCTTTGATATGCCCGCCAACTGGTTCAGGCTGCCGATTCCCTTTGCGATATAGGGCTTATCCGCCTTGGGCGTGGTCTTGGGACGTATGATGGCCTTGGGACGACCAAAGGTGGCCTGGGAGCCCCCGGCGCTGCCGCCATTCCCGACTCCTGTGGCACCGACGCTCTGGGCCCGCTCTCTGCTCCGCTCCAGGAAGGCGTCCTCATCCGGAATCACGAAAGCGTCCGCCTCTTCCTTCTGCTTCTGGATCCGGCGCCTGGGCCCGGCCCCATTGCTGTCCAGAAGCTCCGGAGGAATCTCCCCCACGAAGCGGCTCACCCCATTGTACTGGGTCTCCCCCCGGACCATACGCATCCTGGCGCAGGTCAATGTCAGCTCGTCCATGGCCCTGGTGATGCCCACATAGGCCAGCCGCCGCTCCTCCTCCAGGTCCGTGGGATCCTCGGAATTGATGGTCAGATATCCCGGGAACAGACCGTCCTCCATCCCCGCCAGGTACACATTGGGGAATTCCAGCCCCTTGGCGGAGTGCAGGGTCATCAGCAGCACCCTGTCGTCATTCCCGTCCACATTGTCGATGTCCGCCACCAGGGCCACCTCCTCCAGAAACTCCGTCAGCGTGGGCTCCTCATGGCTCTCCGTGTAAATCACCGCCTTTGAGATCAGTTCGTCCACATTGGCTATCCTGTCATCGCCGCCCTCATCGTCGTAGTCCGCGAGATACCCCGCGTAATCAATCTTCTCCACGATGGCCTGTATCAGCTCCGCGATGGTCTTCTCCTCCCGCTCCCTGCGCAGCCCCTGAATCAGGCTCACGAAGGGGCGTATCTTGGCGGAGGCCTTGCCCAGGCTCATGATTTCGTCCGCCTGCTCCAGGGCCTGGTAGAACCCGATGCCGTGGAGCTGGGCATAGTCCTCCAGCTTCTCCAAAGTGGCGTTGCCGATGCCCCGCCTGGGCACGTTGAGGACGCGTCTGACGGCCACCTCGTCCCGGCCGCTCTCTATGGTCTTCAGATAGGCCAGGATGTCCTTTATCTCCATTCTGGAATAGAAGTTCGTACCTCCTACCACATTATATGGCACGCCCTCCATGATCATACGCTCCTCCAGGAGACGGGCCTGGGCGTTGGTGCGGTAGAGCACCGCGCAGTCCCTGTACTTGGCGCCCTGCTCCGCCACCCGCCTGGTCACTTCCCGGGCGATGAACTCCGCCTCCTCGTAAGCCGTGTCGAACTGCCGCAAGCGCACTTTGGCCCCGCCCTCCCTGGCGGTCCACAGGGCCTTGGCCTTTCTGCCCACATTGTTGCCGATTACGGCATTGGCGGCATCCAGGATGGACTGGGTGGAACGGTAGTTCTGCTCCAGCTTGATGGTCACCGCCTCCGGGAAATGCTCCTCGAAGTCCAGGATGTTGCGGATATTGGCCCCGCGGAACTTGTAGATGCTCTGGTCGTCGTCCCCCACCACGCACAGGTTCCGGTATTTTTTCGCCAATGCCCCCACCAGCTCGAACTGCGCCGTGTTGGTGTCCTGGTACTCGTCCACCATGATGTACTGGAACCGCTCCTGATAGGAGTCCAGCACCTCCGGGCAGCTCTTGAACAGCTCCACCGTCTTCACGATGATGTCGTCAAAGTCCAGCGCATTGTTGGCCTGCAGGGTCTCCTGGTACTCCCTGTAGGCCTTTGCGTAGATCTTCTTCATATAATCATAGTCCCCGGCGGCCTCCAGCTCGTACTGGCTCACGCTCACCAGCTCGTTCTTGGCCGAGGAGACCGCACTGAGCAGCGCCCGCTCCTTGTACATCTTCGGATCCAGTTCCAGCCGCTTGATGACCGCCTTCATCACTGTCTTCTGGTCGTCGCTGTCGTAGATGGTGAAGCTGTTGTCATAGCCCAGCCTGTCGATATGGCGGCGTAGGATCCGCACGCAGGCGGAGTGGAAGGTGGAGACCCATATCTGGTCCGCGCCGAAGCCCACCAGCTTGTCCACCCTCTCCCGCATCTCCCCCGCCGCCTTGTTGGTGAAGGTGATCGCCAGGATGTTCCAGGGCTTTACGCCCATTTCTTCTATTAAATAGGCGATTCTGTGGGTCAGCACCCTCGTCTTGCCGCTGCCCGCCCCCGCTATCACCAGAAGCGGCCCGTCCACCGTGGACGCCGCCTGCCTCTGCTCCTTGTTCAGTGTATCCAGTAAACCCATTTTCACTCCCTCATTTCCATTCCACACAGGAATTCCCAATCCGCCATCGCCGCTTCCCCATGGCAAAAAGGAACGCCGCTTGTTCAAGGCAGCGTTCCCGAAGTAAGCTTCCGCTAACTTTTATAGCCTGTCATTCTCGTTGAACACATCTCCGCATTCCGGGCAGAATTTCGGCGGATGCACAGGGTCTTCGGGCTCCCATCCGCATTTGTCGCACCGGTAGAGCGGCGCGCCCTCCGGCTTCTTCGCACCGCAATCGGTGCAGAACTTCCCCTGGTTCACCGCACCGCAGCTACAGGTCCACCCTGCCTCCGTGGGCTTGGGGCTGCCGCATTCCATACAGAACTTGCCGCGGTTGTCCCCATGGCCGCATTTGCAGGTCCAGCCCGGCACCGGCGCCCCGCTTCCCCCGCGCCCGGCGGCAGGGTTCGCCGCCTGACTTCCGGCCGCCTGGTTCTGGGCTGTCTGGTTCTGGGCCGCTCCCATGGCGAACAGGGAGGAAGCGTCCATGCCTCCGGCCGCATTTGCCATGTTCATATTGGCGAAGGCCATCATGGGCCCGGTGGCCGTGTTGGAAGCCGCCGCCCGCATGGCGTCCGCCTGGGCTCCCACCAGCGTGGCAGCCGCCATGTTGGGATTGCGCATCACCGCGCTGCTCTGGAGGTCGCTGATCCGTTTCGCCGTCTCCTCCGGCATGGAGGGCGGGTTCATGGTCATGCTCACCACCACGATGCCCCGGGTCTTCTCCCATTTCACCGACAGTTGGGCGTTCACCGCGTCCACCAGCTCCATCACATGGCTGGGGATGTCGGACACCCTTACCCGCAGGCTGCTGACCTTGCCCAGGGCAGGCTGCATGGCAGTCATCAGCTCGGACTTCATCTGGTTCTGGATTTCGCTGCGGCTGTATACATCGGGCACGTTCCCGCATACATTCTGATAAAAAAGCAGGGGATCCACGATCCGGAAGGAATAGGAGCCGTTGCAGCGGATGGTCACGTCCATGTCCAGGCCGATGTTGTCATCTATGTAGCGGAAGGGGATGGGCGTGGCCGTGCCGTAGCGGTTGTCCATGATCTCCTTGGTATTGAAGAAATAGACCCTCTGGTCCTTGCCCGCGCCTCCGCCGAAGCTGAAGCGCCTACCGATTGCCTGGAAGGTGCCCTTTAAGTTCTCCCCCAGGTCTCCGTAGAACAGGCTGGGCTCCGTGGAATTGTCATAGACGAACTCCCCGGCCTCCGCGCAGAACTCCGCTATGCCTCCCTGCTCTACGATCATCATGCACTGCCCCTCGTTGACGGCGATGATGGAGCCGTTGGAGATGATGTTGTCCCCTCCCTTGTTGCTGTTCCGGCCTCCGCTCTGGCGCTTCCTGCCCTTGGCCGCCAATATGTCATTGGAGAGGGAATCACAGTAGAAATACTCCCTCCACTGATCCGCCAGCATGGAGCTGACGGCATCTTTTGCCGCTTTTATCAAGCCCATTGTCTCATCCTCCGCTTCCGTTTTATTTTGGTATTTTCCCTCAGGAATCCGATTCTTTATCCATTCTATCAAATTTTTCCCATTCTCTCAACCGCTTTCGAGAAATAATCTTTACAAACAGAAGATTTTCGAATAAACTAAAGGAATATACCTGTCATACGGTTATCATAATCATACTATACAATAGAAAGAAGAGATCTGATATGGGCAAAAAAGCTACGAAAGCCGCCGATAACATGTATTACCTGGCACGTTCCCAGGCTGCGGAGGAGAATCCGGACTTCTCCAGCCGGGAGAAGGCTGCCGAAATCATAGGCATAGACCGCACCAGGCTGGCCCGCATCGAGCTGGACACCATCTCCCCCTACCCGGAGGAGGTAAAGGCCATGGCGGAGGCCTACAACACGCCGGAGCTGTGCAATTCCTACTGCGCCAGGGAATGCCCCATCGGCCGCAACAGCGTGTCGGAGGTCACGATTGACGACTTTGACAGGTTGGCGCTGAAGGTCCTGGGCTCCCTGAAGGACATCGATGCCCTGCGGGCCTCCCTGATTGCCATCTCCGAGGACGGTGTCATCGAGGAGAACGAGCGCCCCGCCTTCCAGAAAATACTGGACTCCCTCCAGAAGATCAGCAACAACGCCAATGCCCTTCGCATCTGGGCCATGAAGAACATCCGCCTGAAGCAGTAGAGCATGGCGGTTCGGTTCCGTAGATTTCCGCCGCCTGTTTAAAAAGGAACGTCTCTCCGCATTATTTTATACGGAAAGGCATTCCTTATATTTTTATGCCCTGTGCTATTCCGCCGCCTTTTTGGCAAAATCCTTCGTCACCAGGTCTTCGTAAGGCACCTGCTTCTCCAGTACGCCCGCGTCCTGTAGGATGTTCTGGAGCAGCGAGAAGGCGTCCTCCTCAAAAACCAGATTCTCCTTCCAGGTATCCTGCCGATAGTATCTGTCCACGATGGTGGTCAGGGTCTCCATGTCCGTCTCTGGGAACTGGGGCGAGATGGCCTTTGCGATCTCCTCAGGCGAATGGTCCTGCACGTAATCCATGCCTTTCTGCAGTGCGTCCGTGAAGGCCTGCACCGTATCTTTGTTCTTCTCCAGGTAGCTCTTCTTGGCGGAGAAGGATGTATAGGGCACATAGCCGGAGTCCTCCCCCAGAGATGCGACTACATAGCCTTCGCCCTTCTGCTCCAGGGAGGTGGCGTGAGGCTCGAATTCCACAGTATTTTATATGTTACTACACCCCCTGTTAAGTAGATCTTTCGACAAGGCGGCAGAACGAGTGCCGTCTTTCCTTATTATATAGTTATGTGCTCTTGGCTTCAGGCATTGACGATAATTGCATCAAATCCGGCGGCCTTAAGCTTAGTCAAAGCGGCATCTGCATTGCCCTTGACGGAGTAGGCGCCTACCTGTACCCGATATAGCCGTTTTGCGTCACCAGTGGGAGTCTCTTCCCCAGAAGCTGCTGCCTCCTGATTGGCATCCGGTTCCTCATCTGCAGTTATCCGCTGTCCAGTGATGCCAAAGACGATAGCCTCGGCCATTTTCTGGCAGTCGTAGAGCTGCACGTCGTCGCGGTCATCCACAAAGCAGCATTCAA
>NZ_CAPDXS010000199.1:0-7653 GCF_948601915.1 uncultured Acetatifactor sp.
TGATTGCAGTAAAAGGAAAAGAAGCATTTTATGAAAAAATGGGGTTTAAAATAATCCCACATGAATTTTGTGGTTCTGGTATGAGGAAAGTCATCCATAAGTAAGACATGTAAATAATGCACACTTTTTGGGGCGAGATAATGAACTGTTGGGGAGGGTTTTGCAGATGCATCCGCCTTGTTGCTAAAGCTGCCAGAATGTGATCCAACAAGGTTGGAACAAGGATGGCGAAAAACGTAGGGATATGTCGTCAGTACACCGGCAGGCAAAACGGCATACATGCAGGGACAGGTTTCCCGCCGCGCGTATGCCATTCTACACTTACCGCACCGGTCCTCCCAGGCCAGGGGCTCCAAGAATCTCTTACCGCTGTCACATTTGCCGGAATGCGGCATATTTCTCCGCCAGCTTCAAAAGTAGCTCCGTCACCTTCTCCATATACTGCACGCTGGCGAACTCGAAGCGGCTGTGGCCATTGCCCGCGCCATTGCAGAGGTTGGGGCAGGGAAGGCCCTGGAAGGACAGCCTGGCGCCGTCCGTGCCGCCCCGGATAGGGCTCACCACGGGCTCTCCGCCCAGCTCCCGGATGGCTTCAGAGGCATTGTCTATGAGATGCATATGGGGCTCCAGCATTTCCCACATATTGTAATAGCTGTCCTTCATCTCCACTTCCACGGTCCCCTCCCCATACTTCTGATTCAGGAAGTCCGCGCACTGTCTAAAGACCTCTTTCCGGTGCTCGAACAGCTTCCGGTCATGGTCGCGGATGATGTAATCCGACACTGTCCTGTCCACGGTGCCATGGATATTGTCCAGATGGAAGAAGCCCTCCCGCCCTTCGGTGTACATGGGATTGTCGAACACCGGAAGGAGGCTCTGGAACTCAAAGGCCACCAGCATGGAGTTGACCATCCTGCCCTTTGCGCCGCCGGGATGGACGCTGCGGCCGTTCACGGTGAGCTTCGCCCCCGCCGCGTTGAAAGTCTCCGCCTGCAGGCCGCCGAACCCGCCGCCGTCCACGGTGTAGGCGAAATCCGCGCCGAACAGCTCCACATCGAAATGCTTCGTGCCCTCTCCGATCTCCTCGTCCGGCGTGAAGCCGATGCGCAGCTTCCCGTGCTTTATCTCCGGGTGCTGCAGCAGGTATTCGCTGGCCGCCATGATCTCAGCGATGCCGCACTTGTCGTCCCCGCCCAGGAGCGTGGTGCCGTCCGTCACGATCAAATCATGGCCCACATACTCTGCCATCTCCGGAAAATCAGCCCGTTTGAACACGATGTTCTCCGCCTGGTTCAGGACGATGTCCCCGCCGTCATAGTTCTCCACGATTCGGGGCTTCGTATTCTCGTTGGACACTGCGGGAGAGGTATCCATATGGGCGATCAGCCCCAGCACCGGCGCGTCCTCACAGCCCTCTGACGCGGGGACGGTGGCGTATACATAGCAATGCTCCCTGTCGTAGGTGATCTCCGTGGCTCCTATGTCCTTAAGCTGCTCGGCCAGGAGCTTCGCCAGGTCATGCTGCTTCGCCGTGCTGGGCGATGTTCCGGTGGTCTCGTCGGACTGGGTGTCGATCTTCACGTACTGCAAAAAATAATCGATTGTCTTTGACATGTTCTGTTGACCTCTCTTTTCTGCATTTCTGCGGGCTCGCGCATCGCCATGGATCCATACGTCGCCTCAGGATCATATATTTCCGGGAATCCATGCCCTTCTGCGCTGTCTGGTCCCATCATACCATGAATCTGGATCAACCACAATTCTTTTTTGTCTATGACATTAATATAAGACTGTAGTAGTCTGGTTATCAGGGACTACTACAGTCTTGCACGAGGAGTGCTGCTGCATGGACAGAGAAACATACACCTTCACAGCATCTCACCGATGTATGGTGTAAGTTTTAAACAGCGGCGGATTGCTTTTTCGTGATTCTGCCGCCAGTCAGCCGTAAATCCATTTTCCTATGCTGTCCTATGGATTTCGGGAACCCCTGGCCCGCCTCTCCCCCGGCACCGGATACTCCCGTATCTCCTTACAGGCCTTTCCCGACAGCGCCAGCACGCAGATCAGGTTCGGCACTGCCATCAGGGCATTGCAGATATCCGAGAAATTCCACACGGTCTCCAGGGAACAGATGCAGCCCAGAAAGGCTGCCAGCCCATAGAAGAACCTGTACCACAGATTGTACTTCGTCCGGCCCCCCATGAGGAATTCGAAGGCCTTCTCCCCCTGATAGGCCCAGCCGATCACCGTGGCGAAGGCGAACAGGGCGATGCAGACGCTGATGAAGCTCCCGCCCAGGTCCCCCAGCGCGGTGCGGAAGGCCGCCAGGGTCAGCGCCGTGCCTGTAAGTGGCTTCCCATTCGCATCCACTGTCCCCAGCACGCCGGAGGCCGCGAAGGCCAGCCCTGTGATTGTACAGACCACCACCGTGTCCAGGAACACCCCCGTCATGCTGATGCAGCCCTGTTTTATGTAATCCTCCGTATCCGCCGCCGCGGCCGTGATGCCGGAGGCCCCCAGCCCCGCCTCGTTGGAGAAGATGCCCCGGGAGACGCCCCAGCGCAGGGACTGGAACATGGTGGCCGTGACGCTGCCGAAGATGCCGCCGGACACTGCCTGGGGGCAGAAGGCCGCCGTCAGGATCCCTCCCACCGCCACCGGGACATTGCGCCAGTGCACCAGTATCACGGCGAAGGCCCCGCACAGGTAGAAGACCCCCATGAAGGGCACCAGCACCTGGGTCACCTTCCCGATGACGCCGATGCCGCCTATCACCACCAGCACAGTGAGCACCGTCAGATAGAGCCCCGTCTTTGCCTTTGGTATGGAAAAGGCCACCCACAGGGCATCCGCGATGGAATTGGACTGGGTCATGTTCCCCATGCCGATGGAGGCCGTCACCGCGAACAGGGCGAAAAGGAAGCCCAGCATCCTGCCAAGCCTCTTATGCGGGAAAGCGTTCCGGCAGGTGTACATGGGGCCCCCCGCGATCTCCCCTCTGTCGTTCCTGCCCCTGTATTTTACGGCCAGCATGCTCTCCGCCAGCTTTGTGGCCAGCCCTATGACGCTGGTGGCCACCATCCAGAACAGCGCCCCGGGCCCGCCCAGCACCATGGCCGAGGCCACCCCCACGATATTCCCTATCCCTAAGGTGGTGGCCAGCTCCGTAGTCAGGGAGGACAGGGAAGAAATCTTCCCTGTGGCTCCGGCTGCACCGGAACGCCCCCTTCCGCGCCGCTCTTCCCCGCCCGCCGCCCTGCCCCTCTTTCCCGGGACGCCTTCCGCCTCCTCCATCCCCAGAGCGCACTTCAAAGCGAACCTCAGGTTTTTGACCGGGAAGAAGTCCATCCGGACCATCAGATAGCAGCCGCATCCCAAAAGCAGGGCCAGCATCCAGGGCCCCCAGACCAGGTCGTCCAGCCATGCGATGAAATCGTGCACGGCTCCGAAGCCGCTTGCCCCCAGGAAAATATCCTCCGCAAGAATCCCGCAAAGAATCCTGTACCTTATATCCACGAAAAACCTCATATGACCATACTGTTTTTCTAAATATATTAGTACAAGGAAACATTTATGAGAATTCCGGGATCATTTCATAAATCTGGCGTATCCCTATCCTGATGTCCGGATAGCCGTACACATATACCGATTTATCGTCCATCGGCGGAATCGTCAGCAGCACGTCCAGCCTGGCCTCCCCATAGGTCAGCTGGAAGCCCATGGCATCGTTGCCGTCCCTGTAGTATCGGACCTTCTCCTGGAGCGCTCCCCATTCCTCATGGAAGGCCAGCATCTCTTTGTCCATTGCCTCCCTTGCCGCCGGCTTATCCGCGTCGTACCCATAGCTCTCCCCATTGGCGGCGCTGTTCATGCTATTGCCTGTCCATCCATATTCATCAACCATGATATGGAAATCCTTTATCTCAGAATCATCCAGGCACTCGTAGCAGTAAGCGAGAGTGCCCCATATCTGTGTGGGGCCGCGGTCGCTCCAGTAGATTTCATCAATATAGTTCCTCCCCTCTATTGATACATCCGCACTCTCTGTCGAATCGTCGTAGCGGTTCGACTCGGTCCTGATGGCATATATCGTGCCATCCTCCGCGTCTGCCAGGAGCTTGACTATGACCCCGTTTGGGTCTTGCATCTCCACGTACCAGAGAATGAAGTTCACGCCCTTGGCGAAGTCGTCGCTGTAGATGACGTACTGCTTCCACCGAAGTATGGTGTAATCCCCTTCCCAGATATACCAGGGCAGCAGGCCGTTCTCGGCGAATTCGTTCACCACGTTGCTGAACAGCCCTCTGTCCGAGTAGACGTATTCCCTCACCTCACTGGTCAGGGCCAGGCTCTGGGATGTGGTATAGAAGGTGTCGCCCTCCCCCAGCCCCTCCGCGAAGTTCTGCATCCGCTTCTCCAGGGACTTCTCGTAGGTGGTGCTGAGGGTATCCACGTTCAGGCTTTCCTGCTGCGTCAGGACGGTATCCCTGCACAGGATGGCGTCCTGCACCTGGAAGAGGATTTGGGGCGCGAAGAAAGCCGCCGCTATGAGCAGCGCGAGCACTGAAAAAATGGCCGCGTAATACCGGACCTGTCTCCTCCGGTTCAGGCCCCTCCTCTTTTGGAACGGTTTCCTCCTGTCTGCCATGGCCGTATGGTTCCCCCTTCCCGAAACTTATACTGCATAACGCTGAATACTGCCTAATGCAATCATGCGATTGAACCAGTCAGCGTTATGCAGTCTGGTTTCATTGCAAGTGAAATCGTTAAGCAGTATATCTTCTTGGAAAAGTCACCTTGATGACTGTCCCCTCCCCCAGCCTGCTGTCCACCACCATCGTCCCGTTGTGGAGCTGGATGATCTTCTGGCACAGGGCCATCCCGATGCCGGCGCCGCCCTCCTTCCTGGAACGGGACTTGTCCACCATGTAAAAGGCTTCCGTGATGCGGCTGATCTCCTCCGCCGGGATACCCCTGCCGTTGTCCACCACCTTGATCTCGTAAAAGCCCTTCAGGCAGGTGCCCTTCATGAGCATGAAGCTCTGCTCCCCCTTGTCCAGCGCCTTCACCGCATTGTCCATCAGATTGTACAGAAGGGACAGGAGCAGCTCCGAGTCCCCCTGGATGACAGCCTTTTCCAGCTCCACCTTTCCCCGGACGCCCCGCTGCTTCCAGATCGGCCGCATTGTGATGCGCAGGTTCTGCTCCAGCTCCCTGGTGGGGATGGGACGGAAGGTAAGGGGATTCTTATCCATGCTCACCAGCTCCAGCAGCTTGTGGGACAGGCTCTCCAGGCGCTTTCCCTGGCTGTAGATGTAGAAATAGGCATCGTGGCGCTCCTCCTCCGAGAGCTCCAGGGAATTGAGCATGTCCGCGTAGCCTATAATAGAAGTCAACGGTGTCTTCAATTCATGGGCAAAGGCGGCGGTGAAATCCTCCTTCTGCTTGGCCTCCAGTATCTTCACCTGCATCTCCTCCACCAGGCGGTCGGCCATGCGGTTGAAGTCCCGGGCCAGTGCTCCGATCTCATCGCCGCTTTTGTTCTGGGAGCGCAGGGTGTAGTCCCCGTCGGCAATCCTGCTGGCCAGCCTTCCCAGGCTGCGGATCGGCCTCGTAATATAGCGGGACAGGAAATAGATGCTGACGCCGCCTGCGGACAGCAGGCACAGAAGCGCGATGCGGTATCGGGACAGGAGGTTCCCCCTGGCGCTGTAGGTGTCCGTCAGCTCCCTGCACATACCCAGGTACACATCGTTATCAGAGACGCCGGACTTCGTGATTGCGAACATGTAATAGCTGCCTTCGATCTGCCGGATGCCCATGTTGCGGATGCTGCCGTCAGCGTCGTCCGAGGTCTCCAGATTCGCTATCAGACCCTCCACCTCCTCCATGAAACCCATGTTCTCCAGATATTCGCCCCCATAAAAGCGCGTGCCGTCCTCCCGTATCACGAACATGTGCCGCCCGTCCCGCTCCACGCTGCCCGCGATGCTGTTCAGCGTCCTGCTGATGGCATAGTCCTCCCCGTATTCCTCCGTGGACTGGTATCCCATCTCAAAGAGGAAGAGGAAGGTGCGGCTGTCGTTATTGCCCTGTTCGATTTCCTTGTTCAGAAGCTGGGAGAAATCCGAGGAGAGCATCCATGTCCCGAACACCGCGAACATCACTGTCAGAAGCGCAGTCATGACCAGAAACAGTTTATCTGCGAATCTCATGTATCCCCAATCCCCTACTTCGTAATTTTTTCCTCTCCCTCCAGCCGATATCCCACCTTGTAGACAGCCGCAATCTCATTGTCCCAGTTCAGCTTCTTTTTCAGCCGCTGGATATGGAGATCCACTGTCCTGCTCTGACCCATGTACTCGCCGCCCCAGATATTCTCGTAGATGGTCTCCCTGTACAGGGCTATGTTGCGGTTCCTGGCCAGCAGCAGCAAAAGCTCGAACTCCTTCATGGTCAGCATCACGGGCTCCCCGTTCTGGGTCACCGACCGGGAGGCCGTGTCGATCACCACGTCGAATACGGTGAGGAGCGTCTCCGTCTTGTGGTACCGGCGCAGCACGGCCTCCACCCTGGCCAGGAGCTCCACGATTTCAAAGGGCTTGGTCAGGTAGTCGTCGGCTCCCATCTTCAGCCCTTTCACCTTGTTCTCTGTGCTTCCCAGGGCCGTGAGGAAGATGACGGGCAGCTCCAGGCTCCTGGCGTACTCCATCAGCTCATAGCCGTTGATGCCCGGCAGCATCACGTCCAGAAGCACCAGGTCGAACTTCTCGGTGTCCATCAGGTCGGCGGCCTTCTCCCCGTCCGGCGCCCAGACGCAGGAATATCCCGCCCTGCGCAGGTTCATTCTAATCAGGTTGGCGATGGGCTCCTCGTCCTCCGCTATCAGTATCTTCAGCATAGTCTCCCCTCATCTCTGCGTGATGAAATCCAAATGGTGGCATCTATATGATGGCAATGTATATGATGCCAGTTTATATAATGCTATCTATTATGAAAAAACAGATATGTATCTTTTTTGTATCCTCATGGTATCCTCAGGAGGACTCATAAAGCGCCCGGGTCTATCTGTGGGCCTTAAATATCAGCCTCAGCTCATCGCCTTCCTGATTTTTCCGATATGTCCAGGCCCTTCTCGCGGAGGCGGCCAAATCCACCACAAAGGCAGTGCTGAATACGGCGGTAATGGCGACTCTCGTCTCCATGGGAATCCCGCCAATCACGCCCTCCACCATGGGCTGCGCGACGCGGAACACCGCGATGGCGCCGAATCCGAACAGCACGGCATTCCTCAGGCAGACCCTTCCCTTGATGTTGAAGCGCATATGGGAATAGTCCCACCATTTGGAGCGGAACATCCTCTCCAGGATGCCGCCCACGATGTACTCCACCACGGAACAGAAGATCACGCCGAATACGAACAGACCTGCATAGGAGTCCTTTACGCTGCCCAGGGCCACGGATCCCGCCGCCATCCCCACGCCGTAGATCGGGCAGAACGGCATGTGCAGGAACCCCCTGTTCTGGAACTCCCCCGCCTCTATCCGCATATCGATGCACTCCACCAGCCAGCCGGCGAATCCCCAGAAAATGAATATCGTGTTAGTCAATAACTGTGTTGGTTTCGGCTTGAGTCCGTTTTATGGGACT
>NZ_CAPDXS010000200.1:0-7652 GCF_948601915.1 uncultured Acetatifactor sp.
GTCAGCGTTATGCAGTCTGATTTCACGGCAAGTGAAATCGTTAAGCAGTATATATGACAACCGAATATATCGCTGCAAAAACAGGACATTCTGCCGTTTTTCTGGTATAATAGAGCTACTAACCAATGGAGGTTCTGTCATGTCATTCCTTGACTCCTATAACAACCTGACGGACAGGGAAAAGAGATATCAGCTCTTGTGCAGACCTTTCGATAAAATCTTAAACCCATTTTTCATCACACTGGCAATCAGACATTTTTCCTTCTTGCTCCATTTGGGTCTATAAGGTTCCTCATTTTCCTTTAGCAGTATATTGCATCCATAAAACAGCTTTTCATAAATATGCCGAATATGCTCTTCCCTGCTATCGCCGATAAATCTACAGTTCATTGAATGTGCTATATCTGAAAACAGATTCCAGTAATTCAGAAAAAGACTGCAATTTATTTTTCCGATGTTCTTTTTCCTAAGGATTGCTGAGGATAAAAGAAATTCATCTTCTTTCGTATTGATCAGCAATCCCTCCTCCCGCGCAAACGCCATCGTTTCCTCTTTGGTCGGAAAAGATCTTAACATGCCGTCTTTATCAAGCAGAAACCCGTCAATATCATCTGTATACCAAATAGCATAACACGTTTCCTGCAAAACCTTAAATCTAATCAGATAATATTGTTTCTGCAGTTCTTCACTCATATTACTATTCCTCTCCACTATGGGCATTTCCCTTCAACCATCTATTGAAAAATACTGCAGATCCTCAAATTCATCATCCGAAAATTCAAATGTAAAAATATGTGTATCATCAAATGATTGCTCAAAGTAATTTACCCGGCCATTCTCGTAGTCAATAACAGGCTTGCCCAATTTTTCTTTGATCTCATCAAAACTGAACGTACCAAACACTTTCGTAATATAAGGCATCATAAATTCTACAATAAAATTTAGATGTGCATTGTATTTTTCAGATAATGTTTTGACCTGTTCCAAATAATTTTCTCCAGGCTCTTCATCCCAGGCAAAAATCAGTCCATTGAACTCAAAAATAAATTGTTCTAAATCTTCATTAAATTCCATGATATCTTCCTCCCCAAATACGGATTTCCATCCGAAATCATAATACCATTTTTCATATTCAATAACGAATCCTTCGGCCATACAGGCGGCATATACAGCATCGAGACCCTCAATGCAGAAAGACGTTAAGGAAATAGCGACGAGTCACACTCCCTCTAGTCCCACCAGAAATACCAGACGGTAGACCGCCGCAGGGTGTCGGCCAGGGCTGCGATCTCTTCAAAGTTCTGATCCATGTCCGGGCAGAGGCCGTACTGTTCCACGGCCACCTCCATGGCCTCGTTCCCCGGGACTGGGGCCGGGAGGTGGAACTCCAGCTCGTCATGGGTCATAGCCGCAGGAACCGCGCCATGCTGCCGGAACCAGTATTTTGCTGCCGCCATCAGCTCCGGCGTGTCGGGGCAGTCATTCCAGTTGCCGAAGGGCAGGTAGGCGAAAATCTCCCAGGGGTTCTTCACCGGGATTTTCGCCAAGATCAGGGGACAGGTCATCTGCGTTCTTTCGCACCAATAAGAAGCGAAGCGGCAGTTGAGTTCATCCTCTGTATCCGGCTGCGCGTCTTCCTCCATCTCGCCCAGGACTTCCTCCCAGTCCATGTCGTCGTCCTCGGCATCTTCCTTGCGCTGGCCGATCAACTCCTCTAAGACTGCTTTGCCGTCTTTCACGGGAGCGGCCAGCATCTTCTCCCGGTATTTTGCTACTTTCTCCGGTTGGAAGGCATAGTCGTCAGCGCCATCGTTTTCCGGGTCGGTGTTCATCACAAGGCACTCCCACAGGGTTTCGTCCACCTTCACCAGCAGGGGGATAAAGCCTTCCCGCACGCCGAGGCGCCGGGCATAGCGGTATGCCGACATGATGGGGTCATCGTCCCTCATGGAGGGAAAATAGGTGCATTTGCAGTCCAGGTACTTCATCATGGCCTGCGCCAGCTCCGAGGGCTCCAGGGTATCTTCGTCAAAGTCCTGGCTCTGCCAGTTGGTGAAGCGTCTTTGTATCACCTTTGCCATGGCCTGGTAATAGTCCTCGTCGAAGGGGAGGAACAGGTAGGCTTCCTCCCGGAATTCGTCAGAGTGGTACCGGGCTTTGCCGAAGTATTCCAGGGCGTAGTCGTCAATGTCGGCGGGGTAGTACGGCTGGTCGTTTTCCCCGTAGTAGTATTGGGCAAAGGCCTGGCCCTGCCGGTTGAACAGGGCGGAGTGCAGGCAGCCGGACAGTTCTTCCCGGATGAATGTCCGCAGGTCTGTGTTGCCGGGGCGGGCTTTGGCCTGTTCTGTCATGGCGCTGTATTCCTCCAGGAAATCATCGCCCATCAGGTCATGTTCCATGCACCAGCGCAGGTAGATGGCCATGTGGTTGTAGGCGTTGATGGGGTCGATGTCCAGCCCTTTCTCTTCGATGCTCTCTATGTGGCAGAGGGCATAGTCCATTCCGGCACTGTCGTCATCTTTGTGGCTGGCATCCTCCTTGCCGTCTTCCTTTTGGCAGTCCTCCAATTCTTCCAGTTCCTCTATGTCCGCGCCGTCCTTCTCCGGTCTTTTCAGGGGCACTGTGGCTGCCTCCCGGCGGAAGGTGTGGAAGTTCGCCCAGGGAAGGTGGGAATTTTTTAAAAAGGTCTCTGCCCTATCCAGCGCCGCGGGGAGATCCCAGGCGATGAAGTCCACATAGCCGCAGTAGATGCCGGTGGCTCCGCCGGTGAGGGTGAGCGCTTCTGCGCCGTCCCCGGCGGTGAGGGCTTCCTCCAGGCTGTCCCGGAAGTCGAAGATCTTCTGGCTGCCTTCCTCTTCCTGCAGGGTGCACAGGGGGTAGCAGAGGAAGCCCGCCACTGCGCCGTCGGCGTGGAGATTGTCCATGTGGTAGTTGTCGGCGTTCAGGTAGCCGTTGATGAGCGGGGCGCAGCAGGTGGAACCGGCGATGGTATCCAGCCGCCAGTCGGCGTCCCGGTCTTCATTGGGGGGCATTTGATAGCCCAGGTAGCTTTCCAGACAGGCCTTGGGGTCGGTGGACAGATCCAGCCCCAGCTCCCTCAGCTTGCGGGGCAGTTCGGTCAGGGGGACGGAGGGCTCCTCTCTGGGCGCTTCCAGCACATCCAAGGAGTCGATGTATCTCATGTGGGGGATTTCGCCCAGCATCTGGTCGGTGAGGGTGACGATGGCCCACCAGACCCTGTTTTCCTCCTCCCGAAGCATGGGGAGCAGCTTTTGGCAGTAGGCAGAGAGGGCAAAGGTGTTTTCGCCCCGCTCTTCCAGCCAGATCTGCACATCCTCCCCGGAGACCTCCCAGCCCAGGTCTGTGCGCAGGCTTATATCGGGGTTGGGCTGGCGGCCTACCAGGATGTTCCAGTGTTGCAGCACTTTTTCCGGGGCGTGGCTGCGGAAGTATGCCAGTTGGAACAGCTTGACTTTGTCTCCCTCCGGGGTGAGGATCAGTTCATGTTTCTCTCCGTTGCATCCTATTTCAAAGGAAATATCGTCAAAGGCCAGGTGCAGGACTTCCTCCATCTGGGCCGCGATCTCCGCTCCCCGGAGGTGTTCCTTGTCCTCGTCCATCATCCAGCGCAGCTCCGCTTCCCGCTCGGCAAAGGTTTCCCACCAATTTACCGTCCGCTCCCGGAAGCACTCTGCAAACTGGGGAAGCGCGATACGTTCCTCGCAGTAACCGATCATTTCCCTGGTGTCCTCATCGTCCGGGCAGGCCTCCAGCGCCCTGCGGAAGTAGGGCAGCGCCCGCCCTTCCTGATCCAGGTAGTAATAGGCATATCCCATACGGAAGTTCCAGAAATGGTCGCCTGAGAAATATTCTTCATGGGGCGCCAGCAGGGCGATGGCTTTTTTGAGCGCCGCCCGGTCGGAGCGGAGGGTGCCCCAGTTGTTGTAGGCTCTGGCCAGTTCGCTGTCCATCTCGGGGGTGCGTTCTTCGGCGGGGATGGCTTCCAGCGCGTGGATGATCTCCTGGTATCTGTCCTCGGCGTTCCATCTCTGGCACTGTTCCAGCAGATTCTCTTTTTGTCCCTTATCTTGGGCTGTCTCTTCCGGATGGGGGAGGGGCTCCTTTTCGCTTGGCATTGGGCTCTTTCCGCCCGGCTCAGCGCCCTTCTCGCCCGGCGCAGCGCCCTTCCCGTCCGGCTCAGCGCCCTTTCCGCCTGGCTCAGCGCCCTCTCCGCCCGGCTCAGCGCTCTTCACGCCCGGCTCAGCGCCCTCTCCGCCCGGCTCAGCGTCCTTCCCGCCCGTCACGGGTCTCTTCCCGTCCGGCTCAGCGCCCTCTCCGCCCGGCGCAGCGCCCTCTCCGTCCGGCGCAGCGCCCTTCCCGTCCGGCACGGGGCTTTGGGGGCTGCATCCGCCGGAGCCATACAGTTCCTGGCGGAGGTTTTCACAGTCCTCTGCCATGGCGAACATATCCTCCTCCGGCACCAGTTCGTGCAGGTCATAGCTGAGGGGTTCTCTGACAAAGTCGGAAAGAGCCCTGTTCATGGCGGCGTGCTCCTCCGGCGTGGCGGTCACGCGGATGAGGCGGGAGGGCGTAATGTACTCGTCCAGGTCGTGGAGGTCTACTGCCCCGCTGACGCTGCACTCCAGCAGGATGGCGGCCAAATCCGTGACCAGGTCGATGGCGAAGTGGAAGTCCATCTCCAAGCCGTCGGAGCAGGTGAACACCAGATATTCCACTGTCTGGTGGAAGTCCCAGTTCTGCTTGTCCAGTCCAATCTTGGCAAAGATTTCGCTGAGGGAAATCTCATCTTGATTCTGATCTTTCAGAAATTCAATCAGGTTCAGGCTGTCGTCTGTCCCGCCAATGTAGTTGCCCCAATATTTTTTGATATACATCTTCTGTGTCCTCCATTTTACCACTCTGAAATCAGCCGCTCAATGAGCCGGTTTAAATGCTCCCACCACGCAGGGTCGATCTCTCCTCTGTCTTCTTTTTTCCAGAGCTCCACGCTCTCCCGGATGCCGTCCTCGTCCGGCACCTGGTTTTTTATGTCGTTGAGCTGTCTCAGCAGGCAGGCAAGGGCCTTTTTGGATGCGGTGAAGTCTGTCACATGGTTCCATGGGCTGTCCCGGTGTCCTAAGTCCAGCCTGCCCTCGTCCTTCCACCGGAAGTACAGTTCTGCCAGAGCCATGGCGGTATTGTCAAAGAGGAAGTCGAATGATCTCGCCCAGCTCCATCACCGGATGTTCCGGTATGTACTCATTTTCCAGGATGTGGATTACATCCTGTCCTTCGTCGCTCTCCCATGCTTTTATGCCCCAGGCGCCCATATCAGTACCTCTTTTTCTGTCGAATATCCTCTCGGAATCTCCAGTCCGCATATCACGCGGCTTTCCGGAAATCCTTGGGAGCGACTCCTCCCCTTTTCCAGGTGCCGTCCTGCCACAATGCCCGCCGCATCCCCTATATCGCCATCTTTCTCTTTCAGAACTACTTACCTTCGCGCTCTTCCCAAGCGCTCCAAAGTTTCTCTTTATACAACAATTCCTCCGTTTTTCATCTACAGTCAACGCCATTTTCATTTGGCGCACAATGGGGGGCGAATCTCCCCCAAATTTTTTCTACAACCTTTTTACCCAAAATCAATGCAATGATGTACTAACTCATCTCCACCCGGATGATGGGGCGGTAAAAGTCGTAGTCGCCGTCCAGTTCATTGTCCTCCTGGACTTCCGGCCTGTAGTGGGGGGAGCAGGGGAGGAAACCCAGGAAGGGCCCCAGCCCGCCGCAGATATTGCAGCCGCCGTCGCCGCCGCAGGTGGTGAACCTGTCCGCCTGCACCACTTCCCGTTTATAGGGGTCGTAGGCGATGGACAGTCCGAAGAAATTGGGCTCTTCCATGTCATAGGGTCTGTCCTCGTCCTCCGTGTCCTCGAACCAGTGGAGGCGCATGGAGTAGTCCAGCCCGTCGCCCCAGGGGAAGAGGGTGCGGCACCCTCCTCCGCACAGGTAAGCCCACTCATCTGCTGTGGGCAAAAAGAAGCCCTGTTCATGGAGCCGTTTGCGGAAGTCGGGATAGTCTGTCTCATGGTAGAGGCACGTCTGCCAGCTATCGCCATCCCTCTCGAAGCGGGCGCAGCCTACCAGCGTCAGGCTGTTCCCGCCGGTGGCAGCGAATCGGCGGAACTCCTCCAGCCAGTCCGGGCACAGCCTCGGGTCGTCCAGCGCCACCGGCTCCCAGCCAATCTCCTCCAGTTCCCGCCCCACCAGCATGGGGGGAATGGCGGCCTGCCGCACCGGCGCCATGCCCTCTCCGATCATTTCCTCCGGGTCGCCCTCCATCTCCCATTCCCGGAACAGGTACTCCAGCTCCTCTCTGCTCTCCTGGTTCAGGCCTATGGCGAACCGTTCCCAGCCCAGCGTGACCCTGTCGCCGGGGACAAAGACGAATTCCCGGCCGTCCTTTTCGAACACGCCGGTGGTGCAGCTCTGCCCCCAGCGGTCAAAGGTATGCAGCCCAAGGAAGGTCATATCGTAGCGGGCTGCCAGCTTCTCCATCAGCGCCTGCTTTTCGGGTGTTTCCATTTGGTTGAATCGTGGACGGGATAGGGTTTCGTTCATTTTGGATCCTCCTGCTCTGTGCTTCGTTTTATCCTAATTTTGTTGCTTGTGCCTGCCGACCGTTTCTCCAATGTACAGTTTATATTTATACGAAAAATGGTTCTTCCGTCCCTCACTTAATGTTCAACCTTTGAATAATTGGAGATTATAGTTGTAGTGCCTTTTCAATTATGGACTTGTTTTCAGGATGTGGCCTGTCCGTATCTGATATAATACGAATGATCATTTTTTTACGTGGAATAATAGTCAAATATTGTCCTCCGAAACCACTTGCAAAAAAATATGGAATCTCCAAATTTTTTCCGATCCACCAGCCTAAGCCATACGGTGTACACTCCGGAATACCACCGCAGGAATACTCGCAGATACTTTGATTATAATATTCTTCAGAGAACAGACGTTTTCTGTTAATCTCTCCCTTGTTCAACATGAGTTGTCCTAATTCATTTAACATGAAAGGGGAGACTTCCATACCTTGTATATCATCTTTATCCCATTTATAATCCTTGTTGACAAAGTTTGAAATGACTTTTGCATGAAACAATTCGGTGATTCCTAGTCCGTATATTTCTTCCAATAAATATACAATGATTTGCGGGTCAGGCTTGTACTGAAAAGATACGCCGGGTTCACTTTCAAATTTCAATTCCATTACTTCCCTCATATTTATGGGAAGCGGCTCTTGCGGCCTTGGCCATGTGATCCCTGTCGTTTTAGACAGGGCATGCTTTATTTTTAGTCTGTACCAGTTCATGTCTGCAATTTTTTCATGAGAAATATAATCAATCACACAATCGTCTATACTCCCTATCTTGCCTTCATATATGGCGATACCAGCAAGAACGGATAAAAATGATTTGAAGATACAGCCTATGGGAAACAGCAATGTCCCTTTTTCATTTTCTCTTGTATATTCAAATATCACCTCCCCGTTCTTTATAACGCATACATTTTTCAAATGACCAAAGATATCAAAATTTCGCATTTTGCATACTCCTTATTGTTCTGTCATAAACCCCCATTGCACGCCA
>NZ_CAPDXS010000201.1:0-7638 GCF_948601915.1 uncultured Acetatifactor sp.
ACAACTTAGTAGTGCTGTGAAGCAATACCAACATATTTATTGACTAACACCAAAAGATATAATAATGGCATACTTGTTTCTGGATGATTAATAATAAAGATAAAATACATAAAAAATGGAAAAAATATTGACAAAATTTGTGAAAGATGTTATATTTATTATAACCAAGTAGTAAAAGGCTGTATAGCGAAAGGGGTGGGTCCGGTGAATGGAGGAGGCGCTGACTGGTTCAATCGCATGATTACATTAGGCAGTATTCAGCGTTATGCAGTATAACAGCAATGATAAGCTGTGGGAGGTGCTATGAAGATAAAGAAACGCTTCACAGGATTTATACTGGTCGCTGTCATAGCCTTGGTGGTTCTTGTGGCAATCTGCATTTATCTGTTTATGGAGAGAGGGAAACATTCGGATGCAGAGATACCGCTGGAGCGGTTGTCGGAAGGTGGAGAATATAGATTCGAAGGGCTGGAATGGGGGATATCGGCAGAGGAAGCAGCGAAACAACTTTCTTTTGAAATCGAACTGGATGAATATAAGAATGCATATGAGGGGGCTGTTGGTACAACTTTTTATAAGGCGGAACACAGCTTTGCCTTGGACGGGCAGAGCGCAATAGCTACCTTAGAATTTCAGGACGGTGAGCTTGCGATTGTAAAGTTCGATTTCGATTTCCATGAGGAGCAGAATTATGAACAGTGGTTTGAGGCCTTGGTAGAGGAAATGCTTCGACTATATGGAGAGGAGAGCCGAAAACTTGAGAATGCCAATGACCAGCTCCAGAGCATAGTCTATATATGGGAAACAGAACAGACAATGTTACAGATTACATTAATGACTGGAGATTCTATCTATCCAGGTGCTTTAGTGGGAGTCGGCAGAAAGCCATAGCTTCTTCTGTCAGAGATGGAACAAAACTTCCCGGGACTGTCCTTTTCAGGGCAGACCGGGAGGTTTTTATATTATTTGGAAACGAAATCCAGTTGACCGAAGTGAATATAAGGTCAGGTCATTACGGGAAATATGGATGAGCTTTTGATTCAGAAGAAATGATTTTAGGGGATTTTGGGCGGTTTTAAGTCCTAATTGAATTGACGCCGCTTTTATGTTAGAATGGTTTCATTGGAAAAGGGGACGCAACAGCAAATCAATGAAAGGCGAAAGCAGGGCTTATGGGAATTTATCTGAATCCAGGTAACAGAGGCTTTTGGGAATCGGTTCGGTCTGAGATTTATGTGGATAAGACAGGATTGCTTGCATGTACCAATGAGCTGCTTAGCACAAAAGAAAAATATATCTGTGTCAGCAGGCCCAGGCGCTTCGGAAAGTCCATGGCGCTTGAAATGCTTGCTGCCTATTACGGCAGGGGCTGCGACTCCAGGGAGCTCTTCGCGGGACTGAAGATAGCAGGGCAGGAATCTTTTTCCAAGCATCTGAACCGTTATGATGTGATTTATCTGAACATGCAGCAGTTCCTGATTGAGGCTGCGCCCGGAAAGGCGACGGAATACCTGGAACAGGAAGTGCTGGAAGAACTGTCCGAGGAGTATGAGGAAATCCTGCGGGGGCGGGAGATGGGGCTTGCTGCTGCGCTTCGTAAAATTTACGTGAAGACGGACAAGCAGTTCATATTCCTGATAGATGAGTGGGATTGTATCATGCGGGAACGGCAGGAGTCGGAAGCGCTGCAGAGGCAATACCTGGACTTCCTGCGGAATCTTCTGAAGGATCAGCAGTATGTCGCCCTTGCCTATATGACAGGCATCCTGCCTGTAAAAAAGTATGGCCTGCATTCGGCCCTGAACATGTTCCGGGAATACTCCATGACGAATCAAAGGAATTTCGAGGAGTATACCGGCTTTACGGAAGAGGAAGTGAAGGCTCTGTGCCAGCGTTTCGGCATGGACTTTGCGGAAGCCAGCAGTTGGTATGACGGATATAAATTCAGGAAATATCAGCATGTATACAATCCGAAGTCCGTGGTAGAGGCTATGAGCTGCGGGGAGTTTTCCAATTACTGGACGGCGACGGAAACATACGAGGCGCTGAAAATTTATATGGATATGGACTTCGAGGGGCTCCGGGCGGACATCGTGCAGATGCTGGGAGGCGGAAGCGTCAGGATCAACACACGGAGCTTCCAGAACGACATGCGGAATCTCAGGACAAAGGATGACGTGCTCACGCTGCTGATTCACCTGGGGTACCTGGCTTATGATTCCGGGAAGGAGGAAGCGTTCATCCCCAATAAAGAGATTGTGGGAGAGTTCGAGAACGCCATGAGCGTCAGCGGCTGGCCGGAGGTCATGCGGATATTGAAGGCATCGGATGACCTACTGAAGGCTACGCTGGACGGCGATGCGGACAGCGTGGCCAGAGGGCTCGACCAGGCACATACGGAAGCCTCTTCTATTTTGACCTACAATGATGAAAATTCACTTGCGTGCGCCATTGGGCTTGCGTATTACAGCGCCAGGAAAGACTACAGGCTCATCAGGGAGCTGCCGTCAGGAAAAGGCTACGCAGATGTAGTATTCCTGCCATTGCCCTCTGCAAATAAACCAGCCCTTGTCATAGAGCTGAAATATGACAAGACAGTCAATGCGGCCATACAGCAGATAAAGGACAGGCATTACACCCAGGCGCTGGAAGGATATGCGGGCGAGATATTGGCAGTGGGCATAAATTATGACAGGGACGATGCCGACAAGCGCCATAGCTGCGCGATAGAGAGACTGGAAAAGCGATAAGAACACAAAGGAGGCCCACATGGCATTCGCACACCTTCACGTCCACACGGAATACTCCCTCCTGGACGGCTCCAATAAAATCAAAGAATACGTCTCCCGTGTAAAAGAGCTGGGAATGGACAGCGCCGCCATCACGGATCACGGCGTCATGTACGGCGTCATCGACTTCTACCGGGCCGCCAGGGAGGCAGGCATCAACCCCGTCATCGGCTGCGAGGTCTATGTGGCCCCGAACTCCCGCTTCGACAAGGAGACCACCGGCGGCGAGGACAGGTACTACCATCTCGTCTTACTGGCGGAGAACAACACCGGCTACGCCAACCTGATGAAGATCGTCAGCAAAGGCTTCACCGAGGGCTACTACTACCGCCCCCGTGTGGACATGGAAGTCCTGAACCGCTACCACGAGGGGCTGATCGCCCTGTCCGCCTGCCTGGCGGGGGAAGTGCAACGGAATATCGTGAAGAACCTGCCGGAGGAGGCCAGAAAGGCGGCCCGCAGATACGAGGAATGCTTCGGAAAGGGCAATTACTTCCTGGAGCTCCAGGACCATGGCCTTCCCCAGCAGCGCCTGGTGAACACGGAGCTTTTAAAGATGAGCAAGGAGTTGGACATCCCCTTAGTGGCCACCAACGATGTCCACTACACCTACGAGAAGGACGCGGACTCCCACGACATCCTCCTGTGCCTCCAGACCAACAAGAAGCTGGCGGACGAGGACAGGCTGCGCTACGAGGGGGGCCAGTATTTCGTCAAGAGCGAGGAGGAGATGAAGGCCCTGTTCCCCTATGCCTGGGAAGCACTGGAGAACACCCAGCGCATCGCGGACCGCTGCCATGTGGAGATAGAATTCGGAGTCACCAAGCTCCCCCATTTCCAGGTGCCGGAAGGCTACGACTCCTGGAGCTATCTTAACAAGCTGTGCGGCGACGGGCTTGCGGAGCGCTACGGGGACGGGGCACAGCCCGCCGGGGACACGGGACAGACCCTGCAGGAGCGGCTTGACTACGAGCTTGGCGTCATCCGCCGCATGGGGTATGTGGACTACTTCCTGATCGTGTGGGATTTCATCAATTACGCCAGGAGCAACGGCATCCCCGTAGGGCCGGGCAGAGGCTCCGCCGCGGGGAGCATCGTGTCCTACTGCCTGAAGATCACCAACATCGAGCCCATCCGGTACAACCTGCTCTTCGAGCGGTTCCTGAACCCGGAGCGGGTGTCCATGCCCGATATCGACATCGACTTCTGCTACAACCGCAGGCAGGAGGTCATCGACTATGTGGACAGGAAGTACGGCTCCGACAAGGTGGTGCAGATTGTCACTTTCGGTACGCTGGCGGCCAAGGGCGTCATCCGGGACGTGGGCCGGGTCATGGACCTGCCCTATGCCTTCGTGGACTCCATCGCCAAGATGATACCGGCCGAGCTGAACATCACCATCGACAAAGCCCTGGAGAAGAACCCGGAGCTGCGCAAGGCCTATCAGGAGGACGAGCAGGTGCGCCACCTGATCGACATGTGCAAGCGTCTGGAGGGACTGCCCAGGCATACCTCCATGCACGCGGCGGGGGTGGTCATCTGCCCGGAGTCGGCGGACAACTTCGTGCCCCTGTCCAGGGGAAGCGACGGCTCCGTCACCACCCAGTTCACCATGACCACCCTGGAGGAGCTGGGCCTGCTGAAAATGGATTTCCTGGGTCTGCGGACGCTGACGGTGATCGCGGACGCGGTGAGGTTCGTGGAGGAGACTAAGGGGGAGCGCATCGACATCGACAGCATCGATTACAATGACCCCCTGGTGCTGGCGGCCATCGGCACCGGGAAGACGGACGGCGTGTTCCAGCTGGAAAGCGGCGGGATGAGAAGCTTCATGAAAGAGCTGCGTCCCCAGAACCTGGAGGACATCATCGCAGGCATCTCCCTGTACCGCCCGGGGCCCATGGACTTCATCCCGAAGTACATCAAGGGAAAGAATAACCATAAAGACGTAGTCTACTCCTGCCCCCAGCTGGAGCCTATCCTGGCCCCCACCTACGGCTGCATCGTCTACCAGGAGCAGGTGATGCAGATTGTCCGCGACCTGGGCGGCTACACCCTGGGCCGCAGCGACCTGGTGCGCCGGGCCATGAGCAAGAAGAAGCAGTCCGTCATGGAGAAAGAGCGGGCCAACTTCATCTACGGCAATGCGGAGGAGGGCGTGCCCGGCTGCGTGTCCAGGGGCATCGGCGAGCAGGTGGCCAGCGGCATATTCGACGACATGACCGACTTCGCGAAGTACGCTTTTAATAAATCCCATGCCGCCTGCTACGCCGTGGTGGCCTATCAGACGGCATGGCTGAAATACTATTATCCCGTGGAGTTCATGGCGGCCCTGATGACATCCGTCATCGACAGCGCCAAGAAGGTGTCGGAGTACACCCTGACCTGCCGGAACATGGGCATCGAGCTCCTGCCGCCGGACATCAACCAGGGACAGAGCGGATTCTCCGTGGACGGACAGAGCATCCGCTATGCCCTCACCGCCATCAAGGGCGTGGGCCAGTCCGCCATCGACGACATCGTGGCCGAGCGCAAGGCCAGAGGCCCGTTCCAGAACCTGAAGGAATTCCTGGAGCGCACCTCAGACAAGGACGTGAACAGGCGGGCCGTGGAGAACTTCATCAAGGCCGGGGCCCTGGACAGCCTGGGCGGCACCAGGAAGCAGTTCATGAGCGTCTATGTGCAGATCATGGAGCGCATCACAAAGGACAGGAAGAGCAATCTGGCGGGACAGATAACCCTCTTCGACATTGCGGACGAGTCCCAGAAGGAGGAGTTCGACATCCGCATGCCTGACGTAGGGGAGTACCCCAAGGAGATGGTCCTGGCCTTTGAAAAAGAGGTGCTGGGCATCTACTTAAGCGGCCATCCCCTGGAGTCCGACCAGGAGCTGTGGCAGAAGCATATCACCAACACCACGGGCGACTTCGCCTTAGACGAGGAGACCGGCAGCGCCCGGGTGGAGGACCAGGCCCGGGTGGTGGTGGGCGGCATGATCGCGGACAGGAGCATCAAGTACACCAAGAACGACAAGGTGATGGCGTTCCTGAACCTGGAGGATCTGGTGGGGAATATGGAGATCGTGGTGTTCCCCAGGGATTATGAGAGATACGGCAGCATGCTGGTGGAGGAGGCGAGAGTCTTCATCAAGGGCCGGGCCAGCATGGAGGAGGAAAAGGACGGCAAGCTGATCTGCGAGCAGGTGGTCAGCTTCCAGGAGGCGGCCCAGGCCAACGGCGCCCCGCTGTTCCGGAACCGTTACAATGAAAGCTTCGGCAGCGCGGGCTTCGGGGGCGGGGGGAGAAACGGCGGATACGGTCGGCAGGGCGGCGGACAGTACGGCGGCAGACCGGAGGGGCAGGGAGCCCGGCAGGACGGCAGTACAGGCGCGGAGGGAGCGGGTCGGGACGATGTGGGCCAAAGCGGGGGCCGGCCGCAGAAGAAGGTGCCCTCCGGCATCTGGATCCAGTTCCCGGACGCGGACAATTATTTTGCCAGGGAGAAGGAGCTGCTCACCGCCATCGAGGACTCCGACGGCAACGACGACGTGGTGATATTCCTAAAGGACACCAGAGCCTACAAGCTCCTGCCGCCCAACCGGCGGGTGTCCGCTGACAGGGCGCTGGAGCAGCGTCTGGGGGGCCTGTTCGGCGGGGAAAATGTAAAAATCCGCCAATAGGTATTGAAAACCGTATGCAAATGCATTAAAATATATGCGGAAAGCGAAAAGACAAAGCCGGATTCCTCCGGCGTGGGATGTAGGCGACGGGGAGATACGGAATCAGAATAGGGACAGGAGGTTACAGAGAATGGCGAAGGAAATAAAGACGATAGCGGTACTGACCAGCGGTGGGGACGCGCCTGGCATGAACGCCGCCATCCGCGCGGTGGTCCGCACCGCTATCTACAGGGGCGTGAAGGTAAAGGGAGTTAAGAAGGGATATAACGGCCTACTCAACGAGGACATCATCGACATGGCGCCACGCAACGTGTCGGACATCATACAGAGGGGCGGCACCGTTCTGGGCACGGCCAGGTGCCTGGAGTTCAAAAAGGTGGAATACCAGGAGAAGGCGGCTGAAATCTGCAGGAAGCACGGCATAGACGGCATCGTGGTCATCGGCGGCGACGGCTCCTACAGAGGGGCCCAGGCGCTTTCCAGGCAGGGCATCAACGCTATCGGCATTCCGGGCACGATTGACCTGGATATCGCCTGCACGGAATACACCATAGGCTTTGACACGGCAGTGAACACCGCCATGGAAGCCATCGACAAGGTCAAGGACACCTCCTCCTCCCATGAGCGCTGCAGCATCATCGAGGTCATGGGGCGCCACGCGGGCTATATCGCCCTGTGGTGCGGCATCGCCAACGGCGCCGAGGACATCCTGCTCCCCGAGAACTACGACTACAACGAGCAGGAGATCATCAACCATATCATCGAGAGCCGCAAGAAGGGCAAGATACACCACCTGATCATCAACGCGGAGGGCATCGGCCATTCCACCTCCATGGCAAAGCGCATCGAGGCGGCCACGGGCATCGAGACCAGGGCCACCATCCTAGGCTACATGCAGAGGGGCGGCAGCCCTACCGCCATGGACCGATACTATGCCTCCATCATGGGCTCCTACGCGGTGGACATCCTCTTAGAGGGCAAGACCAACCGGGTGGTGGGCTACCGCTACGGAGAGTTCACGGACTTCGGCATCGAGGAGGCCCTGCAGATGCAGAAGGACATCGACAGGTATCAGTACGAGGTGGCCAGGAGGCTTACGATCTGATCCTCATCATATTATACTGCATAACGCTGAATGCTGCCTAATGTAATCATGCGAATGAACCAGTC
>NZ_CAPDXS010000202.1:0-1223 GCF_948601915.1 uncultured Acetatifactor sp.
AATCGACGTCCTGGAGGGATACGGCATGTCGGAATGCTCCCCGGTATTCAGCTGCAATCTGCCGGACGACCACAAGGCAGGCTCTATCGGTAGGCCTCTTTCCAATGTGGAGATATCGTTTGCGGACGGCGAGATCCTGGTGAAGGGCAGCAGCGTCATGAAGGGCTATTACAAAATGCCCGAGGAGACTGCAAAGACCCTGGAAGGCGGATGGCTCCACACAGGGGATAAGGGGTATCTGGACGAGGACGGGTTCCTGTTCATCAACGGACGGGTCAAGAACCTAATCATCCTTTCCAACGGCGAGAACATCTCCCCGGAAGAGATCGAGAACAAACTGGCCCTGGACAAGCTGGTGGGCGAGGTAGTGGTAACCGGCGAGAACAACGGGCTCACCGCCAGGATCTACCCGGATCAGGACGTGGTGGCGGCAAAGCGGATGAATGAGGAGAAAATCCAGAAGGAGCTCCAGGCGTTTCTGGACAAATACAACAAAGGCCAGCCCAGCTACCGCCAGATCACAGGGCTGGTCGTCCGGAAGCACCCTTTCATCAAAAATTCCACCAGAAAGATAAAGCGGCAGGACGTTCTGATCGACGAGGAGCTCCCTACGACATAAAGGGGAGCATGCCCGCCATAAAGGCCTGGGTCAGGATATCGGCCACCACCTCTGCCGGAGCCTGGAAATCTTCCCTGCTCCATTTGTGGAGGACGCCGATCGTACTGCCGATCGAACAGGCGATCATGTAGGATACCTCTTCTTTGCTGTGCTCGGAAGGCTCCGTATCCTGCATGACCTTTGCCACATAGCGGTGGAGCATGGTGATGGATTTCTCAAAGAACCCGTCCCCTCTGGGGCTTCTGAGCAGATTGGCCAGAAACGGGTTGGTCCTGGTGTAGCCGCATATCGTCAGGAAAAAAGTTTTGCACATGTCATGGTCATTCTTCGGGTGGAACGTCTCCATGAGGGAGAAGATGTCCTGGATCGTCTTATCCTCAATGGCCGACACAAGAGCCGGAACGTTTTCGTAGTGGTTGTAAAAGGTGCTGCGCACCACTCCGGCCCTTTTTATGATATCGGAAACCGTTATCTTGTCCATGTCCTTTTCCTTCAGAAGCAAAAAGAACGCGTCATATATGGCTTCGTCAGCCACAAAATATCTTTCATCCTGTATTTCATGAGTCATGAAGCAGCCGTACCCTTTCCCTGGTTGACCTTTCCG
>NZ_CAPDXS010000202.1:1233-7493 GCF_948601915.1 uncultured Acetatifactor sp.
CGTTGCCTGCCAATCCCCGACGCCTGTGATTCGTAAACAATTCCATTCTACCTGAAAACCATGGGAAATGCAATTCCATTTTTATCGATTGCCGATAGAGAGAATATATGCTATCATGATAGCAGAAAGATTACGAAAAAATCGCATCGGAACCAGGTATGAGGGCACAGATACGGCAAGGACAATAGGCATCGGAAAGCAGGATTTCGAAGCAATCATCACAAACATTATTTGAGAAACAAATGAATGGACAGCTCCTGTCCCTGCAGCGATGCGTCCACCTGGCCCCCGTGGAGCTCCACGATGCGCTTTACAATGGCTAGCCCCAGCCCGGAGCTTTGGGGGGCGCTCCTGGCCCGGTCTCCACAGTAGAAGCGCTCAAAGATCCGGTCGGGCTCAATGCCGTGAGGATCCGCCACCCGGTTGGTGATACAGATATGGAGCCGGCCCGTGTCCTGTGCCGTCACGGTTACCGGGGCGGCACGGTGGGCGTACCTGCGGGCGTTGTCCAGCAGATTCTGGAACACCCGCACCATCTGCCGGGTATTGATATGGGCCATATGGCTTTCCGCCTCCAGCTGCCACGAAAGCGTCAGGCCCTCCGCCTCCATAAGGACTTTATATTCATAGAGGATATGCCGCAGCAGTTCCAGCACATCCCTTTTCTCCATGTCCGGTAATTGGTCGGCGGAGTTCAGCTTCGTGTATTCAAACAGTTCGTTGATCAGCCCGTTCAGCCCTGTCAGACGCCGTTCCACCACTTCGATGTATTCGGCAAAGCGCTGCCTGTCTTCGGGCCCCGTCTCCTTCAGCAGCTCCACATAGCCGATGATTGAGGTAAGGGGGCTGCGCAGGTCATGGGACACATTGGTGATCAGCTCATCCTTGCTTCGTTGCTGCCTTTTCTCCCTCTCCTCCTTTTCCCGAAGCTGGACGGACATCTCGTTGATGACGGCGCACAGCCGGGTGATTTCATCGTCCCCCCGCAGCTCCATGGTCCTTCCAAAGCCCTCCTCCCGGATCTTCTGGATTTCCTGGGACAGGTACTCCACATACCTGACCCTGCGGTTGATTCTGACGGAAAAGGAGACAATAAAGCATATCACGGTAAGCGCCACTGCCACCACCGACGGGAGATATTCGGCGGCAATGAGGTATTTATAGCCCAAATCATGAAAATAATCCCACAGCCCGGAATGGAGCAGAAGCTGCATCATGGACAGCACCACCGCCAACACTGCCAGGCTGATGGCAAGGGAGACGCAGGCTGCCTTCAGGAAATATGCCGTGAGGCGTTTTTGGTACGAGGAGGACAGTCTTCTGTAAACCAGGAAAATCACGAAAACCGTTCCTGCGATGACAATGCCGTTGATTAAAATATAGTTTGGAATCATTCGCAATAACGTCATATCTGATACCCTCTTCCCCAACAGGTCTTGATAAAATCCGAATGGACATTGTCCCAGTTCAGTTTATTGCGGAGATTGGCGATATGCATCATCACCGCATTTTCCGAACAGAAGAATTCTTCATGCCATACCGCTTCATAAATCTGCGCCATGGTCAGCACCTGCCCCTTGTTCCGCAGCATATACTCCAGGATGTCGTACTCCTTGCGCGTCAGCCTCACTTCCCGCCCGCTTACCCATACCTGGCGGCTTTCCATGTCCACCGTCAGATCCTCCGTCTGGAGCGTGTGCGCCGGCTTTTCCGTCTCATTGTACTGTTTATAGCGGCGGAGCTGGGCTTTGATGCGGGCGAGGAGCTCAATGGGCTGAAAGGGCTTGGTCACATAATCGTCTCCCCCCACCGTGAGCCCCTGTATGATGTCTATGTCTTCTGATTTTGCCGACATGAATATGATGGGCATTTTGCTTTTTTCCCTTATCTGCAGGCAGGCGCTGATGCCGTCGATTCCCGGCATCATCACGTCCATCAGGATCAGGTCTACCTGATAGTGTTCCAGGATATCCAGCGCCTGGGCCGCATTCTCACAGGTGAGGTACCGGTAGCCCTCATTGCCCAGGTAGATGCCCAGAAGCCTGCAGATATCTTTATCGTCGTCAACAACCAGTATGAATTCTTTCATGATAGTTTGCTTCTCCCTTTTTGCAGAAATGCTGCAGAGCCGCCGAGGCAAGGAACATAAACAGAAGCTCCACAGCAATCATCTGCCATCGCCTCAGGCCGCACAAGCTGCCGAAAAACCCCGAAAAGGCAATCATGCCGATGGATATGATTTTAGCAATTATACCAATTTTCAGGAACTGGGGCAATGATATTTTCAAAAAAGCGGAGCCTGCGCAGAGCACTTCATCGGACACAAGCGGAACGATCAGCAGTACGCCGAGAATCCAAACCCGGTACCGCCCCGTCAGCTGCTGCAGCCACGCAAGCTGCCGCCTCTCTTTTTTTCCTTTAAAAATACGATGTACGATCAGGGAAGATAAGGAATGCATAATCGTCAATCCCAGCACGGAGCCTGTGACCCCAAGGGCAAAAGCTCCCAGGCTGCCGATCCGTCTGGTTCCCCACAGTACCACTGCCGTTTCCGGCACCGGAATACAGATAGGGAGCAGCACGCAGACAAGAAAATAGACACACCACATAACGACACCTCCTGGTATTGGTCCATGCCGCACCATCCGCAGAGCTTTGCTCCCCGGGGCAGCATTTTATAGTAAGCGATTTACAGTCTTTGTTTTGACGTTCTATGCTGATTTCCATTGCAAGGATAGTTTCCATTACAATGCTGGATTTCAAGCACTAATAAAATGGCTATGGCATTTACTATCATTTCATGTGCAGCACATATGCCGGGGGCAGGTTTTGCCAGACCCTTACGATTCTCCGGATATGGAAATAATTTTCCAGAAAGGCTTTCCGCAGCAGCGTATACTGGAATGTGGTAAATACGCCTTCGGCTCCGATAGCCTCTTGGGTCTGTGACAGTATTCTATGGGACACCTGCCGGGGGAGTGATGTAAATGGCAGTCCGGAAATGATATAATCCGCATGCTTAAACCCCTGTTCTCTTAAGAAGCTGCATACATTTCCGGCATCTCCGTGAATCAGCACCACTCCCGGCATTCCCTGAAACTGTTTCCGAAGCATCTCATAAAAACAATCATTCTGTTCGATCACTATATAAGTCGTGTCCCGCCTTTTTCTTGCTGCCACCTCTCTGGTAAATACGCCCGTCCCCGCCCCGTATTCTACAATGCAGCGCGCTTTCTCGAAATCGATAGAAGCCGTCATGGCCGCCGCCAGATGCCTGCTGCTGGGTGCAATGGCCCCAATCGTGTTCGGAGCGCTGATGTATTCTCTTAAAAACTGCCACATGGGATATGCCTCCTCTAAACAATAGAATTCACGCTTGCATTCAGCGTGTTATGCTTTCATTTGATGATTTCAGTATAAAGAGGAGGTATAAAGAGAAAACCGTAAGAATTATAAAGATTTCTTTAGAGAATAAAGCTATCTGCGCGGGAGGAAACCGGACGCAAGATGCTCCGCGTAGTGGAGCGCTGGGCCGGGGCGCGGAAACGGCAGGGGCAAAAGAAAGGCACTGCTTTTATATGTACAGCATTTTTGCCTTCTGTACCAGCCCCGGCTCCTTCTCCAAGGCAGCCACATCGTGGGCGGATTTCGGAAGCATTTCAAAAAAGGCTTGCATTTTCCTGAAAATCATATATACTATCTTTATACCGATATTTTCACGTCAAGTGAATCTTTTTATCATGCATGGCTCGTGGCCATGGTATTGGCGTATCGCCGAATTATCATTGAGGAATGTTACAGGAGAAGGGAGAATTGCATATGGCAGAGAAGAGAGGAACTATTGTGTATGAAGGAATCCGGAAAGTAATCAATGGGAAGGCGATTTTCATGCGCCAGTGCCTGTGCTACAAGGAAGTCGTAAAGATGGTCGTGAAAAGCTTGGAGGAAGGTACACTGCCTGGCGGGCTGCAGCACGATGCGTTATACCTGCGGGACAGGGGGGTTGCCAGCCTGACATTTTATGAGAAGGACCTGGAGGAGCTTTTTGACCGGCTGTTCCTGGGAAAGCTGGCCAGGTTCAAAAAGGAATCGAACGACCAGCTTTATGAGCTGTACACGCTGCCAATGTCCCGAAACGGGGAGGAAATCGAGCTGGATGTCACATATCCAATGGTCTACGGCATTGTCAACAATGACAGGTGCAGGGCCGCAATCGCGGCAGAAATAACGGAGCGGGACGAATATTACGCATGCTATGAGCAGTCAGGATATAAAAACCCATACTTTGAAGGCTTTTTCCGGGCGGAACAAATCTGGGACGCCCGCCTCCTGCTGGGACTATTGGACAGGCTGCGCCGGGACAGGGAGGATGAGGGCTGCTACCGCCAGCTAATGAGGATAATTTATGCCGGATACGGCCATATTAAAAGACAGATCAAAACAAGGAATGTGATAACTGGGACGATGGCGAAGGAAATCCTGGGCAGGGATATCCCTGACGAGAATGCCATGCTGCCTACGGTAAGCAGAATGATGCTGCTGATGGTGATGGCCGAGGACATGGGAATCCCCTATGAATGGGATTATAATACGCTGGTGATGCTCCATTTCTTCGAAAGCGCCATTGACCAATTGACGAACGGGGAGAGGGCCTATGGGGATCTGGACGATTTCGATACAGATCAGACGGAATTTTTCCAGCAATATGACGAAAAGTATTTCTCGCACAGCTCCCTGCTTGGGATGCTCCGCGAAGGCGGGCTGGAGCAGATGTCCGACCTGGCGCTGCGGGTTTTCGGCCTGTATCAGATGAGCCCGAGGAAGTTCTGGGGATATGACCTTTCAGAGGAAGAGGTCAGATGCCTGATACGGCAGCGTGAGCGGTGGTCGCAGCGCACCTATGCCACAGGGCTGATGCTGGCACAGCTCTGCAAGTACATCCGGCAGATGGAGGAGCAGTCCCTGCTGGCTTCGAAAGACTACGCGGGAATGCAGATCCAGCTCACGCAGCGTGAAAAGGAGGAAATCCGCCTGCGGCAAAAGCAGAAAGAAAGGGAGCTGGCGCAGCTTGCTGCAGAAAAACGCGGGCTGCAGAATACGATTTTGAAACAGGAGCAGGAACTGCGGAGACTGCAAAAGCAAGCGGCCGGACAGAAACAGCAGATAGCCGAGCAGCAGACGGAGCTGGGGGAAATGCGCTCCTATCTCTATTCCCTGAGCGAAGGCTGGGAGGAAGGGAACGCGGAAGCCCACGCTGAGACAAAGCTGTCCGAATGGAGCGCGCAGAAAGTGCTCGTGGTGGGCGGGCACACCAACTGGCAGAATAAGCTGCGGGAGCTTTTCCCGAAATGGCAATTTATCTCTGCGGGCCAGAACAACCTGGACGATAAGATGATAAGGGGAAAGGACTGTATCATATGCAACACGGAAGTCCTGGCACATTCCTGCTACTATAAGATATTATCCGGCAGGGAAAAGCGGCAGAAATTATGCTATGTGCACAGCAATAATATCCAGAAATGCTTACGGGAGCTGGCTCAGCAGCTGGGAGGCTGACATCACATCGCGAATAGAAGTCCGTCTATCGTCTCACAAAAGCCTCTTTCATCCATAACTCGAATCACGCCCGGCCATGCAGGACATCCCGGAAGAGAAGGTGGCGGAAGCGGCCGGACGCTGCAACGCCGGGCCTCCAGTCGTTTCGAAGCAAACCAGCTTCACCGAGGTCCGGCAAAATCTTCAGAATCTTCCCACCTACATACCACATCCAGCCACATTGAAATCATACGTATCTTCCCTCGGATTCTTATAACCCTCAAACGCCTCTACCCTCACGAGCGAAAATAAGAATCCAAAGTTGGAATTCGGTCTCTCCAATGCCTGCTTCCGCGCATATCCTTTCACTGACAGCAGATACTTTCCGGAAGGAACCTCATATTTAAAACCCGAGTATAGTCGATTTCCATCCAATGTCTGATACGAGTTGTCAGTTCCGGAATAAAAGCGCATTATTCCATATGGCATTTTGTATGTACCTTCCTTACCGCTATACTCCTCTTCCTGAAACGTATAAAAAGAACCGATATCAGAAATCCACAGACTATCCTTAATTTCAATATTGAATCCGTCATACTCCATTCTCTCTTCCCATGCATCATCAAAAGGTACATCGCTTCCTTCTAATTTAATGACATAATCTATAGAATTAACCCTAGATGAGAGAAAAAGTAGTACCACATGAAATTTTTCCTCACCAAAAA
>NZ_CAPDXS010000203.1:0-7489 GCF_948601915.1 uncultured Acetatifactor sp.
TCTTTCCCTACACGACGCTCTTCCGATCTCAGAAGGGTTACGGTTTCATCACCAACGATGCGACCGGAGAGGAAGTATTCGTACATTTCTCGGCTATCAATGCGGACGGTTTCAAGTCCCTGGAGGAAAACCAGAAGGTTACCTTCGACACCGAGTGCGACCCTCAGAACAGCAGCAAGATTCGCGCTACCAACGTAACCGTAGTAGGCTAATCGCTCCTGTGGAGCCAGATGACAAAAAGCATCGGGGAAACCCGATGCTTTTTCTTTGGTATATTTTTTATTATCCTTCCATCGTCATCTGGTGGACAGGAACTCGTACTCCCTCTTCGCCTGTGCATCATCCGGATAGTTCTTCAGATAATTCTCCATCAGGATGCTGGCCTGGCGGTAGTCCCCCAGATACTCATAAGCCACGATCTCGTTGAAGGACAGGGTCTGCATCATGGTCACGTTCTGGAGCTGCATGCCCGCCTGGAACGCGTCCAGGGCCTTTCTGTACTCCCCCTTCGCCATCTCGCAGAGCCCCAGCTGGTTATAGATCTCGGCATTGCCCTCGTTTTTTTCCAGGTAGCTGTTGTAGACATTGGAGGCGTAGTTGTAATCCCCTGTGGCCTCATAGGATTTGCCCAGGTACAGATAGCTCTCCACACCGCCCTTCTCCCTGGCCTCCTCCAGATCCAGATATGCGCTCTGGTACTCTCCCAGATAATAATGAATCCGTCCGCTGGCGTACTTGTCCATGTCCTTGTCGCCGGAGGCCAGCGCCGTCTGCAGATACTCCCTGCCCGTCTCGCCGTAGTCGAAATAATCCAGCACCTGATAGATTTCTATCAGTCTGTCGTAATTCTTCGGATCCATGGAGACGACTTTGTCGAAGTCCTCTTTTGCGCCCTCATAATTCCCCTGCACCATCCTCACGTTCCCACGCAGGAAATAGGCATCCTTCTCCCCCGGGCGCAGGGCCAGCACAGCGTCATAGATGTCCTCGGCCTCGCTGTACCTCTCGCTCTTGGTATAAGCGGCCGCCAGATAGAGGTTCAGGTCGAAGTCCACGTCCTGCACCAGACCGTCGCTGCCCCCGAGGGCCTCCTCGAAGCAGACAGCCGCCTGCTCATAATCCGTGAGCCCCATATAGGCAATCCCCCTGGCCCTGTCCACCAGGCGCATGTTCTCCCCGTTCTCCTCCGCCAGCTCCAGCTGCTCCAGGGCGCCCTCATAATTCAGCTCGCCGATCATCTGTACGGCACCCTGAGTCCTCTCTCCGCTGCCGCCGCAGCCGCACAGCGCCATGGCCAAGGCTGCCGCAAGCCCCAGGCCAAGCCCTCTTCTTCCGCTTTCCTTAAGCCGCATGGTTCTCCTCCAGATGCGAAGTGCAATGAGGGCATCTCACGCCCACTGCCATGTCCGGCACATTCCCTCTGGTGATGAATTTCCTGAATTCCGCGATGAAGCCTTTTCCCTTGAATTCCTTCCCGTCTTTTGCCATAATCCTCTTCCTGTCCTTTCCCGGATCCCGGTCCGCCTTGCGGACAGCTCCGCCCACTCCTATGTGCATGATTTCCTTCCAGATGCTTTTCTTCGGATGCGCCCTCTGAAAGCGGCACACATTCATAGTAACACAAGATTTCCCCTGCCACAACCCATTTGTGTGCTTGCCCATTCGAAAATTTTGGTATATACTGTATTCACAGGCCCGCAAGGTGGCCGATGCCTGTGACCTTTAACATAGGCAAGGAGGTAAAGTCATGACAAAACAGGAAATATCAGAAATCAAGAAGCTCCTCACACCGAAGAACTGCTCCATCACCCGCATCTGCGGCTGCTACGTGGACGGAGAGAAGAATAAGAAAGCCCTCTTCGGCCAGGCCTTTCTGGCGCTGCCGGAGGAGGAGATGTTCAAATATTTCGAGATTCTGCGCAAGGCCCTTTCCGGCACCCTGGGCAAGAACCTGCTGAACCTGGAGTTCCCGCTGTCCGCAGAGTGGACGGGGGACGGGGCGGCTGCGGACGGCCTGGCGGCGGATTCCCCGGAGACCACGGCAGAGGGCCCGGCCCCGGAAGGCACCGGCTTGGGAAACGGCTCGGCCGCCGATGCCCTGAACGCACACGGCCTCCTGCTGAGGCTCCGGGACAGCAAGCTCAAGGACGACGCCCTGCTGGAGGAATATTTCGACCGCATCATAGAGAACTACGAATTTGTAGGCAATTACCTGATCCTGCTGGTGCACGATGTCTACGATGTGCCCGGCAGGGCTTCCGACGGGATGGACATGGAGGATGCCTCGGACGAGATATATGAGTACATACTCGCCTGCATCTGCCCGGTGGAGCTGTCCAAGCCGGGCTTAAGCTACAATCCCGAGGAGAACGCCTTCCAGAACCGGGTCAGGGACTGGGTGGTGTCCCTGCCGGACACAGGCTTCCTGTTCCCCTCCTTCAATGACCGGAGCGCGGACATCCACAGCCTGCTCTACTATTCCAAGAATCCCGAGGAATTGCAGGAGGGCTTCGTTGACAGGCTCTTCGGCTGTCCCCTGCCCCTGTCCGCGGGAGACCAGAAGGAGACCTTCCAGACGCTGATCGAGGATACCCTGGGGGAGGACTGCAGCATCGAGATGGTGAGGGATATCCACGAGCGGTTCACGGAGCTTGCCCAGGAGAACAAGGAGGCCCCGGAGCCTGTGGTCCTGGATAAGACCCAGGTCAAGACCATCCTGGCGGACAGCGGCGTGGCCAACGAGAAGCTGTCGGAGTTCGACAGGCACTATGACGAGACTGCCGGGGAGAGCACCTCCCTGCTCATGAACAATATCATGGAGACCCGCTCCTTCGAGGTCAAGACCCCGGACATCGTCATCAAGGTCAAGCCGGATCGCACGAACCTGATTGAGACCAGGCAGATAGACGGCCGGGAATGTCTGGTAATCGCGCTTGACGGCGGAATTGTAGTCAACGGGATTACAGTGCGGACGGCCGGCGGACAGGGCATAGGGCCGGATGAAACGGATGACATATCATAATTCAGACGGCACAAAGTACATGGAATGCATATAATACATCATAAAAGCGCTTGCGGAGGAGAAACATATGGGCTGTTTGGGAAATCTGATTTGGTTTATCTGCGGAGGGTTATGGCAGGGGCTCTGCTGGATGGTTGCGGGCATTCTGTGGTGCATTACGATCATCGGCATCCCCATCGGGACGCAGTGCTTCAAATTCGCCTCCCTGGCCTTCTTTCCCTTTGGAAAGGAAATCGAATACGGGGGCGGGGCCATCTCCCTTCTCGCCAATATCCTGTGGCTGGTAATAAGCGGCATCCCGCTGGCCGCGGCCGCAGCGCTGAACGGCGTAATCCTGTGCTGCACGGTTATCGGAATCCCGTTCGGGCTGCAGTGCTTCAAGATTGCGAAGCTTGCGCTGATGCCCTTCGGGGCTACGGTCCGTTAGCCGTTTCGCCCCTGCGGAAGAACAGCCGCGCCTGTCAGCCGCCCCATGCCAGTCTTCTGAATTATTTTGAGAAGGACCAGCTCCTCCACCGGTCCCTCAAAACCCTCATATCTCATCGCGAACCACCCTTTCGTTAATGGCCATCACCAGCTCCTGCACCTTTGCCATATCAGGCTCTTCTGGCAAGTCCGTATGTTCCGCGGCATAGTGCAGCTTCTTTTCGAAATCCGAGAGCATCTCATAAAAGCTCTCATGAAATGCTCCGTCTTCCTTCCGGTATTTTCCGAATCTGATATCCATCAGAAGCCCATGCTCTTTTTCCCTGTAAGTATTGATTTCACCTTTCTCCAGAATGTCCAGCGCCATCATGAACAGCCGGATCAGATGCATGGCATGTTTATTCAGATGCAGGTCGTCTTTCTTTTTATTCCGCTTACCGACTTTCTCATAGTCCCGGATCACATTAGCCATTGTATTCCACATGCCGCAGTAATCCCTGAGGGGATAATGGGTCATGCTGGCATTGACGAAGATTTCCGTCTCAAGCTCCGGATTCACGGCTTTGTCGATGTATAATTCCAGGCTGCCGTTTTCAAAACGCCCATAACGATGGTTGAAATCATGCATCGCGCTCCTTACAGAATTGAAGATATGCCGCTCCTTTTCCGTCTGAGGGAAAGTGTCCCTGGCAAGCGCGTTCTGCAGTCTGCGAAGCTGCGCGTCCGCGTATCCGCCAAAGGACTGAATGGCCCTCTGTGAGAGGAACAGCCGCCTGTTATCCAAAAGCAGCCGCCCGATATCACTGAGGTACAGATAATGCTCCGGCTTCAGGCCCAAAAGCTCTATGGTATTGGGATTGCAGCTAAGCAGAAGCCCCACGACCTTATTGAATCCATAAATCACCGTGTCGGTGTCCTCATCCACATACTGTTCGAACCGGGTAAGGCCGATCAAATCCGATTTCTGGTTCAAAGCAATTCCCCTGATGTCAATGTCGCTCGTCCGGATATTGGTTCCGTAAGAGTAGCTGCCAGCCAGTCCCAGAAGCATCACATGCCTGCCCAGATGCTCATTGGTCTCGATAAAGCCATATTCCCTTTGCCGCAAAATCTCCCAGTATTCCATCTCTGCATCCCCCGCCTGTCATCCCGTGCTCATCTTCCTTTTATCCTTCACGCTCCCGCAACATACCGGGCCAGTTCCAGGGCGATGTCGAAATGCCCTGTATCGTGCTGGGTGCCTTTCGTCTGCCCTTCCTTTCGCCTTGTATCCCATTTGGGTGCGTCAAGGAGATCGCCGCTTGTAAAGAACGTGTACAGGTTCAGGCCTCTGAAATCACACATGGCCTGTAATGCGGCGCACTCCATTTCTACCGAAATGCAGCCGTCGGCTTTATGCTTTTGGAAGTTGTTGACGGTCTCCCTGTAGAACGAATCGGTGGTCCACGTCTTGCCCTTCACATGAGGGATGCCGTTTTCCTCCATAAAAGCGGCGACAATGTCCGCATTCCTGACCGTGACATAATCCGATGCAGGCGCATAGTGGTAGGATGTGCCCTCATCCCGATAGGCCTGCGTCGGTATCATGACCTTTCCATGGGCGATTTCCTTATTCAGACAGCCCGCGCCGCCGAATACGATATATTTGTCCGTCTTTATTTCCGCCAGGGTGTCCTCCACCGTGCACACACACGCGGGCGCCCCCACATAGGTTTTGTAAAACGCAAATTTCTTTCCTTTATATGAAATACAATAAATCGGTGTATTGCCCGTCGCGAAACAAAATGACGCGATCTGCTTACAGTCATAGTTTTCCAGCACAAACTTTTCAATCACATGGGAAAAGGTCAGGATGCATGCATCGACCTGCGGTGTGTTTTCTCTTATCTGGGGATTGATGATTGCCGGGGACTGATTGTCAAATGCTTCTGTGATCATGTCTTCTCCTCCTTGTGTTTTGGTTCTTTTGATTATAAATCTTTTCCGGGGAAAAAGCAATTTTTTATTCTCATGATACATTTTTCAAGATTTGTCTCATTTTCTGCCCCACTATTGACACTATAAAAACACGATGACACAATCATATCATCAATACAATTGTTTCATCGCCATCGTTTCAGGGCGGCTGGCAGTTCGGGGAAGTTTCTGACAGAAAGATTTCTGCCATTCCCGTTAATCCGTATCGGGATATCAGTTCTTTCAGGCCTGATTTTATCTCGTCCCGGCTGAAATCATTCTTCTGTAAAAAATCATCCTCTTTCTCATTGAGATAAGAATAAAACAGCAGCGCCACCTCCAGATTTACCATATTGTTATCAGACGTCATATCGTATATCTGGTTTTCAGCTTCGTTAATGTCCCCATTATCGACCATATCCAATAGCTTTTCCAGCATGTCCCGGCCCTCTTTTTCCTCCAGTAAATCTTTATTGGGATTGTCGGTATCCATATGGAAAAGCAGCTTCAATATGGCACGTATCATTTCTTTTATCAGTCTTATGATATAATCCTGCTCAAACACATAGATGCTCCTTTCTGCATATATTCTATCATGCAGAAAATTTCAAAAAAGAAATTTCATATGGCTGATTCTATCATATTCCTGTCAGGTTTTTTATTAAATTTTCCTAAAATGTAATAAATCTTAAAAGCGCACGGAAATAAACAGGGGAACCGGTGTCATCCGGTTCCCCACGGGCATCGGGATTCAGGTTCGCAGTATGGACGATGGAGCCCATATCTTCTTCCTGTCCGCTTTTTCCATCAGCGCCGTCCTGTCTGGCGCTACTTTGGCGACTCCCTTTTCCGCAGGGCAGGAAACTTATTTCCCATATGGATGTTCTGCGCCGCATCCTCTCTGGCGTATTCCGTAATCCTCTCCCGGAGGGAATCCGACAGCTTCGATTGTAAGACAGCATATAAAATGCATCGGCGGATAAACCCACATTCCAAACCACGATTGCACCACATTACTATAAATTGCACGAAATGACTATAAAGCTTATAACATCACCACCGCCTGCAACTTTTCCGCATCACATGGTGCGGCGGTTAGCTTTTGTAGGATTATCATAAAGATTTCAGGTTCCTGCGGCACTGTGCCATTTCCTCCTCCCTTACCGTATTTATGATGTGCTGCAGTTCGCTGGCCACCGAATCCCGCTCCTTCGGCAGATAGGCGGTGACCGGGTAAAAATTTGAACTGGAGTCGGCAAACAGGTGCGTCCGTATCTGCAGATTTCTGATGAATACCTGTAGTTCCTCCAGGCGCTCCTTCTCCCCGGCAGGTGTGAACTGCCCCTCCTGCTCCATGCGGTACAGCTCCGTATCCGGGAACAGCGTCAGAGAATCCACCAAGATAAAATAAGGGTTGAGCCAGCTGAACAGCTCTGCGCTGTTCACCGCATTCCAGTACCCTCTGCCCTTCCCCGCAAGCCCGGTCATGTAGACGAAATAATATTCAATCCCCGCCTCGTCCAGCTTCCAGCACTGCTCCAGTATGTCAGCCGCCGTATATCCCTTGCCCGCCAGGGCAAGCGTGCCGTCGTCGCCGCTCTCCGTCCCGATGGTCAGCCCGTTTATCCCCATCGCCCGAGCTTCTTAAGCTGCCATTTTCCGGCATTTTCTTTCTCCTTTATTTTCATCTTCCGCAGCCGCATCATTTCCCTCAACTCGGACTCTCCTTTTATCTCTCTTGCAGTATTTTTCCACTTGCTAATCCGCCAAAACAGAGGTAAGCTACGACACCAGTGCCGTCCCGCACTCTTTACAGCGGCTGCCGGTTCCCTCCGGTGCTTTCCCCGTCATGTTCCCGGTCAGCCCATTCCTCCTGTAGAACGCTACCACCGCATCCTTGGTCAGCCCGGCTTCTTTTGCTATGGCTCCGTATCCCAAACTTGAGGGTAAAACAAAAAAGGAGCCACCGGATTCAGGATTCAAAATCCCATAATCCGGCAGCTCCTTCCTATTGCCCTACTCTTCTTTCAGATAAATCTCCACCACCGTATCCTTCTCATCCGGCAGCGGATAGCAGTCCGCCGC
>NZ_CAPDXS010000204.1:0-7367 GCF_948601915.1 uncultured Acetatifactor sp.
ACTCCCTCCATCAGCGTGGCCGTTCTGGGGCTCACCGTGGGGGAACTGGCCTCCATGCTGCTGACCATGGCTGCCGTCTGTCCCGGCGGGATACCGGCTTCCCTCCGCCCTGCAGGTCTGCGGCGGATCCGCCCCGCAGGCTCCCCCCGGGCAGGCCTGTCCGGCTCCGCCGCCCTCTGGGGGAAGCTCATGGCCATGGCCCTGCCCCTGACGGCCAACCGCATCGTGCTGAACCTCCTGCAGAGCGTGGAGGCCGTGTCCATCCCCGCGAAGCTCCGGCTCTACGGCTATGACACCGCCACCTCCCTGAGCGTATACGGGGTGTTCACCGGCATGGCTATGCCCTTCATCTACTTCCCCAACGCCCTGACCGGCTCCGTGGCCGTGCTGCTACTGCCCATCATCTCCGAGAACTACGCCCTGGGCAACATGGACGCGGTCAGGAGCGCCACCGTGCGCACCGTGAAATACTGCGGCCTCATGGGCTTCGCCTGCCTGGGCGTATTCGTATTGTCCGGCAGATGGATTGGAACCAGCGTGTTCGACAGCCCCCTGGCAGGATATTTCATCACCACCCTGGGCTTCATCTGCCCCTTCCTCTACCTGGACACCACCCTCTCCAGCATCCTCCAGGGGCTGGGCCTGGCCGGGCACACCTTCGTCATGAACGTGATATGCCTGCTGATCCGCCTGGCCTTCGTCTTCCTGGCCGTCCCCCGGGTGGGGGTCAGGGGCTTCCTGTGGGGGCTGTTGGTCAGCCAACTGGCCCTGGGGGTGCTGTACCTGGGCTGCCTCTACCGTTTCCTGCGGAAAAAATGACGCTGCCGGCCCGCACTATTCGAGCATTTTCTTCAGCTCGTCCACAAAGGTGTTCACGTCCTTGAACTCCCGGTACACAGAGGCAAAGCGCACATAGGCCACCGCGTCCAGGTCCTTGAGCTTGTTCATCAGAAGCTCCCCGATGACCTGGCTGGAGATCTCCTTCTCCTCCCGGTTGAAGATTTCATTCTCCACCGCGTCCACCAGCCTGGTGATCTCCTGTGCGCTCACCGGCCTCTTGTGGCAGGCCCGCAGCAGGCCGCCCTCTATCTTGGCCCGGTCGTAGGCCTCCCTGTTCTCGTCCTTCTTGATGATGATCAGCGGTATGGTCTCGATCTTCTCATAGGTGGTGAAGCGCTTCCCGCATTCGTCACAGGCCCGCCTGCGGCGGATGGAATTGTTCTCCTCCGCCGGACGGGAATCGATCACCCTGGTGTTGTCATGGTTGCAATAAGGACATTTCATCTCTCTTCCTCCTGCGCGTAAGATGCCCGTCAATGTTACGTTTAACGTACCATATTCAACAGGGAATGTCAACGAGAATAATGTCCGGCCCGATCTGCCTGATGTCCTTGAAGGGGATCACGATGTTCGGCTCGCAGTTCAGGAATCCCAGCACCCTGCTGCCCCCCGGCACCATGATCTTGCAGATGCAGCCGCTGCATGGGTCCAGCTCCAGGTCGCACACCCTGCCTAGCTTCTTGCAGTTCTTGATGTTGATCACATCCTTACATTTCAATTCCGAATAAAGCACCCAAATCCCTCCTCCCGGGAAAAATCCTTACTATTACAAATATGCGGCACAGAGGAAAAATGAGAACGGCAGACATGAATATTTTTCCGCCCGGGGCACATACTACCACTATAATCCAACGCGCCCGTGCGCAGAAACGAGGAAGGAAATGACACAGGGAAAAGTGGAAATCTGCGGGGTGAACACCTCGAAGCTCCCATTGCTGAAGGCAGAGGAAAAGGAAGCCCTCTTCCAGCAGATCGAGGCTGGCGACGAGAGGGCCAGGGAAGCCTATATCGAGGGGAATCTGCGCCTGGTCTTAAGCGTCATCAAGCGCTTCTCCTCCAGCAACGAGAATGTGGACGACCTGTTCCAAATCGGCTGCATCGGCCTGATCAAGGCCATCGATAATTTCGACACCTCCCTGAACGTGAAGTTCTCCACCTATGCCGTGCCCATGATCATCGGCGAGATCCGGAGGTTCCTGCGGGACAACAGCGCCATGCGCGTCTCCCGCTCTCTGAAGGACACCGCCTACAAGGCGATCTACGCCAAGGACGCCCTGACCAGGAAGAACTTAAAGGAGCCCTCCATCGAGGAGATCGCCACCGAGATCGGCATCTCCAAGGAGGACATCGCCTACGCCTTGGACGCCATCCAGAACCCCATGAGCCTCTACGAGCCCATCCTCACGGACGGCGGCGACACCCTCTATGTGATGGACCAGATCAGCGACAAAAAAAACAAGGAAGAGAACTGGGTGGAACATCTCTCCCTCAGCGAAGCCATGAAGCGCCTGAACCCCAGGGAGCACGAAATCATCTCCCTGCGCTTTTTTGAGGGCAAGACCCAGATGGAGGTGGCGGAATCCATCGGCATCTCCCAGGCCCAGGTCTCCCGCCTGGAAAAAAACGCCCTGCGCACCATGCGCAGCTATCTGACCGCGTAAGGCGGTCACCGCTACATAGCGTTTTGACTACACTCCCATAATCTTCTTCTGCCACGAACAGCCCTCTCAGCCATCATTTTTTCCCGAACAACCCCAAAAGCCTGTAGAGCAGGAATCCCACTACAGCCCCCAGCGTGTTGGTCAGGATGTCGTCTATCTGGAAGAATCCCCTCCCCGTGACCAGCTGCAGCGTCTCGATGCCCAGGCTCGTCGCAGCCCCCAGCGCCAGGCAGGGCAGGAACCTGCGATACCGCCCGAAGGCAAAGCCCGCCAGAAAGCCGTAGGGCACGAAGAGCAGGACATTCTCTATGACAAAGGCATTGTTCCTGTCATTGATCCCCCAGGTGGAAAACAGCTCCAGGTCGATCCCCTTGCTGTCCCCGCTCTCCCTGGACAGAAATGTGATGACCAGCATCAGGGCCAGATAGATCACGAAAGCCGCCACCGGCAGCTTCGCCGCAGGCAGCTTTCCCCTGCGCTTCCTCGCGCCGTTCACCGCCCACAAAAAAAGAGTCGCCATCAAAAGCCCCAGAGCGAGGCCATAAGGAAAGAACCTCACCATGGACAGCATATCCCGATATATATATTCAAACATATTGTATTCTCCGCAGATTCATGCGGAAGGTCCGGCCGTCAAGGTCATCCGCAAAAAAGGCTATGGCTCCTCATCCCAGCGCTCTTTCGCATTCTCCCATATCTCCTTCTTCTCGGAAAGCATCCCGTTCATCCAGCAGATGGCCTCTGCCACGCCGTCCTCCCCAAACGGAAACTCAGCAGTCTCCTTCTTCTCTTCAGGTGTCTTAAAAAAGGCGAAAGGCTCCGGCCATACCGTACAGCGCAGGAGCTTTTCCCCCTCCGCGCCGGCCGCGCCCTCCAGACGGTAGCGCATGCCCTGGTGGCAGCCCGTGAACTCCGTCTTCTTCAAATATTCTATCGATAATATATCTTCTCGTCCTATCAACGTTTTTATACCCGATTTTGTCTTTCTTTACGGCGCAGGCCCAATCGGGCCGACTCTCGCCTGTATCCATTCTACCCTATTTTTTCCCATTTGCATAGCCTAAATGTGCGTGCTCATCTCTTTTTTCAACTGGCGCATGATTTTCTTCTCCAGCCTGGATATGTAGGACTGGGAGATCCCCAGGAGAGAGGCCACTTCCTTCTGGGTCATCTCCTGGCCGTCCTTGGTGCCCAGGCCGAAGCGCAGCTTGATGATCCGCTTCTCCCGCTCGGACAGCTTGCTGATGGCCCCCATGAGGAGCTTGCGCTCCACCTCGTTCTCGATGTCCCGGTAGATCACGTCCTCGTCCGTCCCCAGGATATCCGACAGCAGCAGCTCGTTCCCGTCCCAGTCCACGTTCAGCGGCTCGTCTATGGACACCTCCAGCTTGGTCTTGTTGTTCCTGCGCAGGTACATCAGAATCTCGTTCTCGATGCACCTGGAGGCATAGGTGGCCAGCTTGATGTTCTTGTCCGGCTTGAAGGTGTTGATGGACTTGATCAGGCCGATGGTGCCTATGGAGATCAGGTCTTCCACCCCCACGCCCGTATTGTCGAATTTCTTGGCTATGTACACCACCAGCCGCAGATTGTGTTCAATCAGGATGGCCTTGGCCTCATCGTCGCACTCCGTGCCCAGGTCGCCGATGACCTGGCTCTCCTTCTCCAGCTCCAGCGGGGGCGGCAGCACCTCGGCGCCGCCTATGTAATGAATGTCTCCTTCCTTGCGCAGGAACAGCTTATCCCTGCGGATTATCTTGAATTGCATCTTTCCCGGTATCATGACTTTCAGTATCATAGCGCCTCTCATTCTGCCGCTTCCCGCGGCCTCCCCTTTTCCTCTCCGCGAAGAGTCTGGGATTGATTATCATTTTCACGGACTCTGCGCCCGCACTGTCCGCACCTGAAATCTCCTCATCGCTGACAGCCACATATACATCTGTAAAAAGATATTCCATGCCCCCTGTCTCCAGCCGAAGCTCGGTCAGCAGGTACGCCGGCAGGATGCCCCGCCGCTTCCCGATGCTGTGATAGGGAACGGCCCGGAAGCCCTCCCGGAAGCCCTCCCACAGGCTGTCGAACACTGCCCTCCCCACCACGCAGACCGGCTTCCCGCTGATCGGCTCGAACAGGCTGTTGCCCGAATCGATCAGGGCCTCCACCGCAAGCTCCCTGCCGTTCCTGCGCAGGAGGGCCCTGCATGGGCCCTCTCCATAGGGTTCGTCCCGTAGGCGCGCGAACAGCAGAAGGAAGAGCGCCCCCATCCCCAGGATTCCCGGAACGCTTGCGAGGGCTTCCCGAAGCCCCGGAAAGAGCCTGATCAGGAACAGTATCCCGCCGCCCATCCCGAAGGAGCAGATTGCCAGCCTCTCCAGGAGCTTCAGAAACATTCTCAGGCTCCTCACCCGGAATGTGATGCAGAGCATCCCCGCCGCTCCCAGCGCCGCTCCTGCCGCCAGCTTGACGATAGCTTTGCCTTCAAGCAGAAAGGGAAGCAGCGCGCAGGCCGCTCCCACAGCCGCTCCCGCGGCCATCCTTCCCGGGGAGGCCATGCGCAGGGTACTCCTGTCCACCAGGAATAAGAGGAACAGGTTCATGATGAAATTGAGAAAGAACAGGCTGTCAATATATAGCTCATAGTGCATCGGCATCATCCTTTTCACAATCATTATAAAGGGATTGGACGCAAGAATTTGTCAAACAGAGGGAAAAATCCCAAGAACTTTTCGACAAAAAGAGCCGGACGATCCTTCGCCCGGCTATCAGTCACGAATATGATGTATCTCACTATTTCCTCTGCAGGAAATCGGGAATCTTCAGCGTCTTCTCCTCCACGGAGCTGCGGATGTCCACCGGCTTCTGGATGCCCTGGACAGGGTTCGCATTCATGGGCGCCGCCTGACCGGGCTGTGCATTCAGGCCCTTCAGCCCGCCTGCGCCCAGATGGGCATTCTGCTGCCTGTAGACGCTGCCCGTCCCGAACCTGGACTGGGCCGCGGGGGGATTCTCCTCCTCCAGCCCTGTGGCGATCACGGTGACGGTGCAGCTGTCTTCCTTGGACTCGTCGTACATAGCGCCGAAGATGATGTTCACGTCCTCCCCCGTCAGGCTCTGGACAAAATCCGCCGCGTCGCTGGCATCCGGCAGGGAGATGTCCCCGGACACGTTGAGGATCACATCCGTAGCCCCGCTGATGGTGGTCTCCAGCAGCGGGCTCTCCACCGCCATCTTCACCGCCGCCAGCGCCTTGTCGTCGCCCTTGCCCTCGCCGATGCCGATATGCGCGATGCCCTTGTCCTTCATCACCGTCTGGATGTCCGCGAAGTCCAGGTTGATGATGGCCGGCAGATTGATCAGATCCGTGATGCCCTGTACGGCCTGCTGCAGCACCTCGTCCGCCTTCTTCAGCGCCTCCGGCATGGTGGTGCGCCTGTCCACAATCTGCAGGAGCTTGTCATTGGGGATGACGATCAGCGTGTCCACATTTTCCTTGATGCGTTCGATGCCGCTCAAGGCGTTCACCATGCGGGTCCTGGCCTCGAAACGGAAGGGCTTCGTCACCACTCCCACCGTGAGGATGCCCATGTCCTTGGCCAGCTTGGCCACCACGGGAGCAGCGCCGGTTCCCGTGCCGCCTCCCATGCCGCAGGTGACGAACACCATGTCCGACCCCTTCAATGCGGCGGTAATCTCCTCCGCGCTCTCCTCCGCGGCCTTCTCACCAATCTCCGGCTTCGCCCCGGCACCCAGCCCCTTGGTCAGCTTCTCCCCGATCTGCAGCAGCTGCGGCGCCTTGCACAGCTGCAGGGCCTGCTTGTCCGTGTTGACTCCGATGAAGTCCACACCGTCGATCCGTTCGTCAATCATTCTATTTACAGCATTATTACCTGCGCCCCCTACACCGACTACAATGATCTTGGCAGCAGATTCAGCATCGTTCGTCTTAATTTCAAGCAAAGATATGCCCTCCTTTTTCCATCTTCGTTCCCGCTTCTATATATCATATAATCATTTTTCAAATTAATCAACTATTTTCTAAAAAAAATACGCCAAATATTCCGTGAAGATATGCCCTGGGAAAGTCATATGCCCGGCTTGAACACATATTTCCCCCTGTCGGCATCGTAGGTCTGCATCTGCAGGGTGCCGTTCTTTCCCTCCAGGCTGACCAAAAGCCCCGGCAGCAGCATGAGCTTGTCCTCCAGTTTGGCAGGGTCGTTCCCCAGAGAGACCTTCACGTCTCCGAAATAGAGGGTAATGGCCCCCGCCCTGTTGAAGTAGATCTTCTCCGATGCCAGATCGTACTTCTGCAGGAGCTGGGTGATGTCCAGGATGCTGTTGAATATCTCCTCATTCTCCACAGGGAGCTTCTCCCCAGTGACGATATAATCGAACTGCAGCCCCATGATCTGGGGCACCCCCACCGTCCTGATGCCGGAACTCTCCACCACATAGCCGTCCCTGTCGAAATAGATATAGGTGTCCAGATACCGCACACAGCCCGTCAGGGACTTCTCGTACACGATGATCTTCACCGTGTCCGGGGAGAGGATATCCACATCCACCACATCTACGAAGGGAATCCCCTCTATCCCCTTGTTCTTGTACTTCAGGGAGAGATAGAGGGAATTGTCCCCTAAGGGCCCGCTCATGACGATCGCCTTGATTTCTTCCTCTGTATAATGGACATTCCCCTCCACATATACCGTCCGGACAGTATATGTCCTTTTGACATAGCCCACCGCCCCGGCCACGGCCAGGAACATTAAGGCCAGTAAGATGAAGATGCCCACTTTGCTTTTCCTAAACACTTGCCACTCGCGCTCCTAATTCTCTGAAATCCCGGCCTATATTCTCGTATCCGCG
>NZ_CAPDXS010000205.1:0-7161 GCF_948601915.1 uncultured Acetatifactor sp.
GAGATCTACACTCTTTCCCTACACGACGCTCTTCCGATCTATCCGCGACCAGCGCGGTGTCCATTCCGGTCTGATGGTCTGATTCATATGCATCCAGCATCGTCCGAATCTGTACCGCTGAAAACCCCATGCTTACGTCAAAATCCGCAGCGATGTTCCATGGACTGTTGTATTGATGGTCAGAAGACGGACGTATTTTCAATTTCAGGTTTTTGATGTCGTAGACGCCTGCGAGAATGACGGAATGAAAAATTGGCCGTCTGTCCCTTGCGAGATAGTATCCCCGAAGCTGTGCGAGAAAGTCGATAAATACCTGATTGTTGGATGCGCTGTCCGCTTCATCGATAATCAGGACGATTGGTTTGCTGGCCGTTCTGCATATTCTGCTGAAACAGCGGAACATTTCATCCAGCGATGGTCTTTCCTGGCCGCATAGCGCAGTCAGCCTAAGATAGTTTTCGTTTTCAGACAGAGCCGCCAGATTGTCCCCATCCCAGACCAGCTCTTCAAGATATTTTATGAAAGATACCACAAAGGTCGGCTCATCGGCAAAGCTGGCGGTACTCATCAGCTGAAAGTCCATGGAGATTACGGCGTAGTCGTCCTTCAAATAGTCCGCAAGGGCAATCAGGGTCGTTGTCTTGCCGTACTGTCTGCCCCTATTGATTACAAAGTATTTGCCACGGCTTATATAGAATTCCCTGATGGTCTCAAGCCTGTCCGCTAGCGGAACCATATAATGGATACTGGGCTTGCAGCAGCCTTCCGTATTAAAATATCGCGATGTCTGCATATCGATTTCCTTTCCCTGTCTTCCCGTTCGTTTCCTGTTCCATGCCATGCCTTCTTTTCTCGGTAGGCGGATGGGGAACAGTCTGTTGCCCCGTGCGCCTGTCAATATCAATCGTCAACGGATACCTTCAGGCAAAACGCCCGGATTCAGCCCCTTCTTGGGACGGTTGCTACATGACGGGGGATTTGCCCCGCTGTCCTGAAAAAACAGATTTTTTGAAGTGGTCTTATCTTAACATAAATAGAATAGGATTGCAACGCATAAAGTCAAAATTTATCATTGGTTTTGCTGCGATTTTACATGAATCAGCAGGATAAACTTTCATACTTACAAAAATGTTGCGGAACAGAAATTTAGTGCTAGGAATGCGGACGCTTTAAGTATATGATAGAATCAAATGGATATAAAATATTTTATTATGGTTTTATGCTTTGTTTATTGACTTTGGAAAAAATAGTGTTATATTAGTTATAGAACAGATAAAGGAATCAAATGGACACCAGAGCGCTGCATATGGGGCTATCCTGCGCTGACACGGTGCTTTTGAGAGGGAGGCAGACATGAACATACAGAAATTTACCCAGAAATCCATGCAGGCCGTGGAAGGCTGCGAGAAATTGGCTTATGAGTACGGGAACCAGGAAATCGAACAGGAGCATCTGCTCTACAGCCTGCTGAAGGTGGAGGACAGCCTGATTCTGAAGCTGATAGAGAAGATGGAGATCCAGAAGGAGCACTTCGTGGACCGGGTGGAGAAGGCGATCGCGAAGCGCACCAAGGTCCAGGGCGGCAAGGTATATGTGGGGGCAGACCTGAACAAGGTGCTGGTAAACGCCGAGGACGAGGCGAAGCAGCTGGGAGACGAGTATGTGTCCGTGGAGCACCTCTTCCTGGCCATGATCAAGAACCCCAACCGGGAGATCGCCCAGATCTGGAAGGAGTACGGCATCACCAGGGAGCGCTTCCTCCAGGCTCTGTCCACCGTCCGGGGGAACCAGCGGGTCACCAGCGACAACCCTGAGGCCACCTATGACACCCTGGAGAAATACGGCCAGGAACTGGTGGAGAAGGCCAGGAACCAGAAGCTTGACCCTGTCATCGGCAGGGACACGGAGATCCGCAATGTCATCCGCATCCTGTCCCGGAAGACCAAGAACAACCCTGTGCTGATCGGCGAGCCCGGCGTGGGCAAGACCGCAGTGGTGGAGGGCCTGGCCCAGAGAATCGTCCGGGGGGACGTGCCCCAGGGCCTGAAGGACAAGAAGATATTCGCCCTGGACATGGGCGCATTGGTGGCCGGGGCAAAGTACCGGGGCGAGTTCGAGGAGCGGCTGAAGGCGGTGCTGGAGGACGTGAAGAACAGCGACGGCCAGATCATCCTCTTCATCGACGAGCTGCACACCATCGTGGGCGCGGGCAAGACCGACGGGGCTTTGGATGCCGGGAACATGCTGAAGCCCATGCTGGCCAGGGGAGAGCTGCACTGCATCGGCGCGACTACACTGGACGAATACAGGCAGTATATCGAAAAGGACGCGGCACTGGAGCGGCGGTTCCAGCCCGTGATGGTGGAGGAGCCCACGGTGGAGGACACCATCTCCATCCTCCGGGGCATCAAGGAGCGCTACGAGGTGTACCACGGCGTGAAGATCATGGACAACGCCCTGGTCAGCGCCGCCGTGCTCTCCAACCGCTACATCTCCGACAGGTTCCTGCCCGACAAGGCCATCGACCTGGTGGACGAGGCCTGCGCCCTGATCAAGACGGAACTGGACAGCATGCCCACGGAGCTGGACGAGCTGCAGCGCAAGATCATGCAGATGGAGATCGAGGAGGCGGCCCTGAAGAAGGAGGACGACCGCCTGAGTAAAGAGCGCCTGGCGGATCTCCAGAAGGAGCTGGCGGAGGAGAAGGAGAGCTTCGCCTCCAGGAAAGCCCAGTGGGACAATGAGAAGACCTCCGTGGAGAAACTGTCGAAATTACGTGAAGAGATAGACGCCGTGAACAGCGAGATCCAAATCGCCCAGATGGAGGGCAACCTGGAGAAGGCGGCGGAGCTGAGCTACGGAAAGCTGCCTGCTTTAAAGAAGCAGCTGGAGCAGGAGGAGCAGACCGGGGCCGCGGAGCGCTCTCTGGTTCGGGAGAAGGTATCCGAGGACGAGATTGCCAGAATCATCTCCCGCTGGACGGGGATTCCCGTCACCAAGCTGACCGAGAGTGAGCGGAACAAAACGCTGCACCTGGACGAAGAGCTCCACAGGCGGGTCATCGGCCAGGACGAGGGCGTCACCAAGGTGACGGAGGCCATCATCCGCTCCAAGGCGGGCATCAAGGACCCCTCCAAGCCCATCGGCTCCTTCCTGTTCCTGGGGCCTACCGGCGTGGGCAAGACGGAGCTGGCCAAGTCCCTGGCAGCCAGCCTCTTTGACGACGAGAACAACATGGTGCGCATCGATATGAGCGAATACATGGAGAAATACTCCGTGTCCAGGCTGATCGGAGCGCCTCCTGGATATGTGGGATACGAGGAGGGCGGCCAGTTGACCGAGGCGGTCAGGAGGAAGCCCTACAGCGTGGTGCTCTTTGACGAAATCGAGAAGGCCCATCCGGATGTGTTCAACGTGCTGCTCCAGGTCCTGGACGACGGCCGCATCACGGACTCCCAGGGCCGGACGGTGGACTTCAAGAACACTATCCTGATCATGACCTCCAACATCGGCGCGAATTACCTCCTGGAGGGCATCCGGCCCGACGGCCAGATAGACGAGAAGGCCGAGGAGCTGGTGATGAACGACCTGCGCAGCCATTTCAGGCCGGAGTTCCTGAACCGCCTGGACGAGACCATCCTGTTCAAGCCGCTGACCCGCGAGAACATCGGCGGCATCGTGGAATTGATCGTCGCCGACCTGAACCGGCGTCTGGCGGACAGGGACTTAAGCCTGGAGCTGACGGAGGAAGCGGAGCGGTTCATCGTGGACAATGCCTATGACCCGGTGTACGGCGCAAGGCCCCTGAAGCGGTATATCCAGAAGCATGTGGAGACCCTGACGGCCAGATTGATTTTGTCGGACGGCGTGGGAAGCGGCGACACGGTGGTGATATCGGTGGAGGACGGAAGATTGAAGGCTTCCGTAAAATATACTGCTTAACGATTTCGCTTGCCGTGAAACCAGACTGCATGATGCTGACTGGTTCAATCGCATGATTGCAGTGGGCAGTATTCAGCGCTATGCAGTATAAACAGGAAAAATGAAAAAGAAACAAATTTATTTAAAATAGGACTTGCAAGTCCATGGCCCTTATGCTACAATGATATCGCTGTTTGTGGTTCCATAAGCAGTGCGGATGTGAACGTCAAATATTATGGGTTTCGCAGCTGCGAAGATATCATAGAAGAGGTGAACGAGATGAAGGAAGGAATCCATCCTAAGTACTATCAGGCAACCGTGACATGTAACTGCGGCAATACTTTCGTGACCGGCTCTACAAAGCCTGAGATTCACGTAGAAGTATGCTCCAAATGCCATCCCTTCTACACTGGCCAGCAGAAGATGACCAGGGCTGACGGGCGTATTGAGAAGTTCAATCGGAAATACGGCGTGAAATAAGGTCATGGGAATCGCAGGAAAGGTTGAGGTGTGCTTGCATCTCAACCTTTTTTACAATGACATTCAGGGCAGCTTTAGCGGACGGCTTTTTTGAGAAGGGCCATAGCTAAAGCTATTTGAGATGGAAATATCGGAGGATAAGAGTATGGCAAAGAAGGGCCGTTATTCCGGCATCGGCGGGCAGGCCGTGCTGGAGGGCATCATGATGAAGAACAAGGAGAAGTACGCGGTGGCCGTCAGGCGTCCCGACGGGGGCATCTCCGTGGAGGTGGACAACCACAGGGGCATCCTGCCCGGCAGCAAGGTGAAGGAGATTCCTTTCGTCAGGGGCATCTTCAATTTCATCGATTCCCTGGTGCTGGGCATGAAGTGCCTGAACTTCTCGGCCTCCTTCTATGAGGAGGAGCCGGGCGGGGAAGAAGGGGATTCCGGGCAGCAGAAGCCGAAGAACGAGACAGGGGAGAAGCTGATGTCGGCTCTGGTCACCTGCTTCGCGGTGGTGCTGGCCCTGGGCATTTTCGTGGTGCTGCCCTATTACCTGACATCCCTGCTGAAAAACTCCCTGCGCAACCAGTCCCTGATGGCCATCATCGAGGGCGTGGTGCGCATCCTGATTTTCATCCTGTATATCTGGGGCATCAGCCTGATGAAAGATATCCGCAGGCTGTACCGCTATCACGGCGCGGAGCATAAGTGCATCAACTGCATCGAGAGGGGAAGGCCTCTGACGCCGTCCAATGTGATGCGCAGTTCCAGGCTCCATAAGAGATGCGGGACCAGCTTCATCTTTTTCGTATTTCTGGTGAGCATCGTGCTGTTCTTCTTCATCCGGGTGGAGAACCCGGTGGCCAGGGTGGCCATCAGGATTGCGCTGATGCCAGTGGTGGCCGGGATTTCCTATGAGATCATCCGGCTGGCGGGGCGAACCGACAATATTTTCATACAGATTCTGTCCGCGCCGGGCATGGCCATCCAGCGGATGACCACCAAGGAGCCGGACGAGAGCATGGTGGAGGTGGCGATTGCCGCAGTGGAGGCGGTGTTTGACTGGAAGCAGTATCTGAGGGACAATTTCGGATATGAGGCGGAGGATCTGGAGACAGGGGAAGGCTGACATATGACGTATGGGGAACTGTACCGCCGGGGAAGGGATGCGCTGGAAGCGGCGGGAGTCCCGGAGGCGGAGCTGGATGCCAGGCTGCTCCTGGAGTGGGTCTGCGGTACGGACCGAAGCGACCTGCTGGCCCACGGGGACAGAGAGCGGAGCGCCGGGGAGCAGGAGGAATATGAAAGGCTGATTGCCGGGCGGAAGGGGAGAATCCCCCTCCAGCATCTCACAGGGGTGCAGGCTTTCATGGGGCTGGAATTCGCCGTGGACGGGCATGTGCTGGTTCCCAGGCAGGATACGGAAGTCCTGGTGGAGGAGGCGCTGCGCAACCTCCACGACGGCATGCGGATACTGGATATGTGCACGGGATCCGGCTGCATCCTGATAAGCCTCCTGCACTATTCCAACGACTGCCGGGGGGTGGGAGCGGACATCTCCGGGGAGGCCCTGGCCGTGGCCAGAGGGAACGCGGAAAGGCTGCTGGGGGCCTCGGCCTGCGCCTGGATGCGGGACGGGACGGAGGTCCTGGACGGCTGTGGGGCGGATCTTGCATGTGCGGAGGACAGGCAGGGGAGGATTTCGTTCATAGAGAGCGACCTCTTCCACGGCATAGAAGGGAGATTCGACATCATCGTGTCCAATCCGCCCTATATCCGGAGCGGGGAGATTCCTGGCCTGATGCCGGAGGTACGGGAGCACGAGCCTGTGCTGGCCCTGGACGGCGGGGAGGACGGGCTTGCCTTCTACCGCAGGATACTGGAGGGCTGCAGGGCGCATCTTTGCGGCGGCGGGATGCTTTTCCTGGAAATCGGATACGACCAGGGGGAGGCTGTCAGCGGGCTCCTGGAGGAAGCGGGATTCCTGGAGGTGGCCGTGGTAAAGGATTATGCCGGACTGGACAGGGTGGTCTGGGGGACGCTTGGATTCGGCTGAGCGGCGGACACCGTGGGTATCCGGGGGGAATGACAGGCTCGGGATGACGGGACAGGCGCCGGGCAGACAGGAAAAGGCCCGCGGTCTGGCAGAGTGAGAGGATGAAGAGCCGTCTCGGCGGCAGAATGAGAGGAGATATGTTCGATAAATTAGAGGATTTGCTGATTCGGTTCGAGGAGATTCTGAGCGAGCTCCACGAGCCTACCGTGACCGCCAACCAGGAGCGGTTCCGGAAGCTGATGAAGGAGCAGAGCGACCTGACGCCCATCGTGGACGCTTATACGGAATATAAGAAGTGCAGGCAGGAAATCGAGGACTCCCTTGAGCTGTTGGAGGGGGAGAGCGATGAAGACATGCGGGAGATGATCAAGGAGACCCTGGGCGAGAGCAGGAAGCGGGTGGAGGAGCTGGAGCAGGAGCTGAAGATCCTGCTGCTTCCCAAGGATCCGAATGATGACAAGAATGTAATCGTGGAAATCCGGGCAGGCGCGGGAGGGGACGAGGCGGCGCTGTTCGCGGCGGAGATCTATCGGATGTACGTGCACTACGCGGAGGGCCAGCGGTGGAAGGTGGAGACGCTGAACGTGGATGAAATCGGCATCGGCGGCATGAAAGAGGTGCAGTTCACGATCACCGGGCAGGGCGCCTACTCCAGGATGAAGTATGAGAGCGGCGTGCACCGGGTGCAGCGGGTGCCCGAGACGGAGAGCGGCGGGCGG
>NZ_CAPDXS010000206.1:0-7025 GCF_948601915.1 uncultured Acetatifactor sp.
AGGCCGCTAACGGAACCATGTCCGAGAGCGACAGGAATGCTATCCAGAACGAGATTGATCAGCTGACCACGGAAATCGACCGTGTATCCACGACCACCAAGTTCAACGAGACCTATCTGCTGAAGGGTGCCAACGGCAGCGTGGCAGGCAGCCTGACTTACTCGAAAGTGGCTACGAGTCTGTCAACTTTGAGTAATAACGCCATTACTCTTGATACGCAGACAGGTACAGCTAAGCTTACCTTTGGCACTAAGCTTACTGGAAATGTGACTGCTTCGACACAGATTAACGGCCATGCCCTAACAGGTTTGAAGTTAAACGGTGCGGCGGCAACTAACACCAATTGGAGCGCAAAACAGATTACGGTAGGCAATACAACATATGTCTTGGTAGAGAGCACTTCCGCAAAAGTAGCTGGTAAGGACAAGGCTAGTGCGAGCGCTGTAGTAAAAGCAATCAACGATGCTAATATTAAAAGTAATGGCTCTGTTGTTGTGAAGGCATTCACCAGCATGGATCAATTGTCATCCGCAATCCGTCGTCAGTATGGTAGTGAGCTTAAATCTGTGACGGCTGTTTACGATGAGAATACTAGTGGCGGAACTATTGTATTGAAAGTAGAAGCCTTCGCCGACCTGAACGATGCCATCAACTTCAGCCTGCATGTAGGAGCCGACTCCTCCAGCGACAACAAGATCAGCGTGAACATCTCCATGATGAGTGCCAGAGGTCTTGGGGTCAACGGTCTGAACATCGGCGGCGACACTGTGGACAACGGAACGAAGGCTATCGACATCGTAGCAGACGCTCTGCAGAAGGTATCCGACCAGAGGGCTGCCCTGGGTGCCGTCCAGAACCGTCTGGAGCACACCATCGCCAACCTGGACAACGTAGTGGAGAATACCCAGTCCGCAGAGTCCGCAATCCGCGACACGGATATGGCTACCCAGATGGTTTCCTACTCCAACAACCAGATTCTGGCTCAGGCCGGTCAGGCAATGTTGGCGCAGTCCAACCAGGCGAACCAGGGCGTACTGTCCCTGCTTGGCTAATTCATAGCGGTAGGTTAGATACAAAAGAAAGAGCAACAATAATTCGAAAGCACGGTGCGGTTTTAACTGTACCGTGCTTTTTCTCCGCCCCCGAATTCCCGCAGTTTGCTGCGCAATAAATTGATGGCCTAATGATACGAGAATCTTTTATGTCAGTAATTGCACCAAAATTGCAAAGGTCTCTAAAATAATCGGGAATCTATCCGATATATGTATCAGTGGAGCGAAAATAGGAGGAGTCTGTTTTTTGGAATCCTGGTGCCGGAAACGGCAGTCTGTTTTCCGCTTATCCCCGGAAGATTGAAGCAATTCGCACGATTGCGGAGAGATTCCGACATCGGTTTGAGAGAGCCCGGACGTGCGAACCGGGCGAAGCCAGACCCCAACAGCCTCAAGGAAGAGGCATTTCATTCAAGGAGGAATATATTATGGTAGTACAACACAACTTAACGGCAATGAATTCCAACCGTATGCTGGGCCTTACCACTAAGACTCAGGCCAAGGCAACTGAGAAGCTGTCTTCCGGCTATCGCATCAACCGTGCGGCTGACGATGCTGCAGGTCTGGCTATCTCCGAGAAGATGAGGAAGCAGATTCGCGGCCTGACCCAGGCATCTTCCAATGCCCAGGACGGCATCAGTGCAGTGCAGACCGCAGAGGGTGCTCTGAACGAAGTGCACGACATGCTGCAGAGAATGAACGAGCTGGCAGTGAAGGCCGCTAACGGCACTATGTCCGAGAGCGACAGGAACGCTATCCAGAACGAGATTGATCAGCTGACCACGGAAATCGACCGTGTATCCACCACCACTAAGTTCAATGAGACCTATCTGCTGAAGGGTGCTAATGGCAGCGTGGCAGGAAGCCTGACCTATTCTAAGGTTGCGACTAGTTTAACGAACTTAAACTTTAATGGTACAGCTAATAATGGTGCTGTATCTTCTCTTGATACGCAGACAGGAACTGCTAAAATTTCTTTCGGTGAGAAGCTTACAGGATTGGTAATGAGTTATGATGGTATAAGCAAAAGTGGATCGCTCACAGCGGGAAGTACAACGAATCCCAGTGCTAACGGAATTAAATTGAGCGGTCAGGCAGCGACCAATACCAAGTGGACAGGACAGTCTGTTACGGTAGGCAATACCACATATCTGTTGATTGAGAGCACTTCTGCTGCAGATGCCAGCAAAGATAAGGCAAGTGCAAGTGCCGTTGCTAAGGCAATCAATGATGCTAAGCTTAAAGACAGTAATGGTTCCGTTAGTTATAAGGCATTTACCAGTATGGATCAGCTGACATCCGCAATCCGTCGTCAGTATGGTTCTGAGCTGAAGTCGGTTACTACTTTCTATGATGATACGACGAACACGATTGCCATTAAGGTAGAAGCCTTCGCCGACCTGAACGATGCCATCAACTTCAGTCTGCATGTAGGAGCCGACTCCTCCAGCGACAACAAGATTAGCGTAAACATCTCCATGATGAGCGCCAGAGGCCTTGGCGTCAACGGTCTGAACATCGGCGGCGACAGCGTGGACAACGGCACGAAGGCTATTGACATCGTTGCAGACGCCCTGCAGAAGGTATCCGATCAGAGAGCAGCTCTCGGTGCGGTGCAGAACCGTCTGGAGCACACCATCGCCAACCTGGACAACGTAGTGGAGAACACCCAGTCTGCAGAGTCCGCAATCCGCGATACGGATATGGCGACCCAGATGGTTTCCTACTCCAACAACCAGATTCTGGCTCAGGCCGGTCAGGCAATGTTGGCGCAGTCCAACCAGGCAAATCAGGGCGTACTGTCCTTGCTTGGCTAATCTGTAGCTGTAAATGACTGACAAAAGATAAAGCCATAAGGATTCAAAGGCACGGTGCATTTATTCTGTACCGTGCCTTTTCATATATTCACGGTGGCTGCTCGGCGCCCTGTTGCCCTTTTGCCGCAAAAAACTTTCTTCCTGTTGTATTTCCGGCAGTTTCCGATTATAATAGATACATTGGCAGAACGGAATGGAAAGGGCATGGGGAAATGGGAAATTACCTGAATACGACAGCGGTCTATGACACATATCGCAGAGAGCATAATAGTCCTTACTTTGTTGACAAGTCCAAGCTGTTGTGCGAGCTGTGCCCACGGGTAGATACCACCGCGAACTATATATGTGTCACCAGGCCCCGGCGTTTCGGCAAGTCCATGGCGGCCAATATGATGGCCGCCTTTTTTTCAAGAGCCTGTGATTCGGGAGCCTTGTTTCATAAGCTGAAAGCGGAAGCGCCGGAGCTTTGCCGCAATTATTTGGGCAGGTATGACGTCATTTTCATATCTTTTAATGAAATGCCCAGAAACTGTAAAAGCTATGGGCAGTATATCGAACGGATTGAGAACCGATTGCTGTAGGATTTGATGGAAGCATATCCGGAAGCGGGTATCAGAAAAGGGGATGCAGTCTGGGACGCCTTTCTTTCCGTATATCAGGTTTATGATTCCAAGCGCTTTCTGTTTGTCTTCGATGAATGGGATTTCATATTCCACAGACCTTTTGTATCTCAACAGGACAAAGCGGATTATATCGATTTTTTGAGCAATTTATTAAAAGGGAAGGCCTATGTCTCTTTGGCATACATGACCGGAATCCTGCCAATCGCGAAATACTCCAGCGGCTCGGAATTGAATATGTTTTTGGAATATATGATGGCTACCCGAGAGAAGTTCAGCGAATATTTTGGCTTCACGGAAGCGGAGGTGGATGACCTGTACCAAAGATATCTGGACATCGAGAAACTTCCGAAAGTGAGCCGGGAGGGGCTGCGGCTTTGGTATGATGGCTATCGGACCGCATCGGGCGCGAAAATATACAATCCGCGCTCCGTTGTGGGCGCACTGAGCGATAACCAGTTGGGCAGCTATTGGACGAGCAGCGGCCCTTATGACGAAATCTTTTATTATGTGGGTGCAAATGTGGATGCCGTAAGGGAGGATCTGGCGATAATGGTGTCCGGAACGCCGGTATCGGCAAAAGTGCAGGAATATGCCGCCACATCTATGAAACTGACCACAAGGGACGAGATTCTCTCGGCCATGGTTGTGTATGGATTTCTTACATACGGAGAGGGGAAAGTCAGCATTCCCAATAGGGAGCTGATGGAAAAGTACAATGATATGCTGCTGAAAGAGCCGTCCTTGGGCTATGTGAACCGGCTTGCCCGGATATCGGGAGAGATGCTGAGAGCGACACTGGAGGCTGATACGGACAAAATGGCTGAGATTCTGGAATTTGCCCATAATACAGAGACTCCGCTTTTGGCATATAATCATGAGACGGAATTGACTGCAATCGTTGCGCTGGTCTATCTGGCAGCCAGGGATTCTTACCGGATAGAGCGTGAGGATAAGGCAGGGATTGGTTATGTGGATTTTATTTTCTATCCGGAGACGGATCGAGGCGCGGACTGCATTATTCTGGAGCTGAAAGTGGAGGGCGGCCCGGACGATGCGCTGCGGCAGATTATAGATCGGAAATATGCCCTGAAGTTTGACGGAAGGCTGGGGGAGAGTCCGAGATATACCGGACGGATTCTGGGAGTCGGCATCGCGTATGACAGGGATACGAAGGCCCATTCCTGTAAGGTCGTTGTGCTGCGGAAAGCGTTGGGGTGAAGGGCTGCGCGAAGGATTTCGTGAAAGAGACGCCAGAGAGGATAATTCTGATATAGAAAGGAATATGCCGCATATGAGCAATCAGATTCTACTGACCATATCCATCCTGATTTCCAACCGTCCGGATACCGTGCGGAAATGTCTTGACTCTATTCAGCCGCTGCTGAAGAAGGTGCCCTCGGAGCTGATTCTGGTGGATACGGGATGCGGGGAACAGGTGCGGGGCATCATCGAGGAATACACGGACAAGATTGTGGACTTTGAATGGTGCAGAGATTTCTCCAAAGCCAGGAATGCGGGCCTGGAAAGGGCCAGAGGGAGATGGTTCATGTACATGGATGATGACGAATGGTTCGAGGATGTGACGGACATCATCCGGTTCTTCAATTCCGGCGAATACCGGATCTATGGTGTCGGGCTCTATTCGGTGCGAAATTATGTGTCGCTGGAGGGGACGGACTATACGGAGATGCTGGTGGGGAGGATGGTTCGCCTGGAGCCGGACATCCGTTTTATCTATAGGATCCACGAATGCTTCAGCAGGGCGCCGGGGAAGGCCAAGCGGCTGAATGCCTTTGTGCATCATTACAGTTATGTCTACCAGACAGAGGAGAAGGCCAGGGAGCATGCCATGCGCAATGTCAGCCTGCTTCTGGAGGAACTGGAGGAGCATCCCCGGAATATGAGGGTCACCCTGCAGCTGGCTCAGGAATATAATAGTCTCCACGACAGGGAGAAATCACTGGAGCTGTCCCTGCATGCCATCGGCCTGGCGGAAAGCGGCCCGGTGGAGGAGGACTACTGCCTGTCTTCCATATACGGCAATGTGGTGAACTGCTACATGACCCAGTACAGCTATGACGAGGCTATAGAAAAGGGCGAGCAGTACATAGAAAGCAGCCGAACGGACAGGATGGTGAAAGCCGTGATCGCGGGCCGCCTGGCAATCGCTTTCGTGGACAAGGAAAAGTATGAGAAAGCGCTGCATTATACGGCATTTTACTGGCAGGTCTATCAGGAATATCTGAAAAACAGAGACGCTTTCATGACATTTGACACACCTGTCACAAATACCTGCTTCCATGAGCGGAAGCGCACCCCTGTATTGGGCAATGGCGTGCGTGCCGCAGTGCACTGTGGGAAGGGGGATCTGGCCTGGACATGGTTCCGGGATATGAACTGGCAGTGGGACATCTATGAGCTGGACATGGGAGTGGTGCGGGACATTCTGGAGCGCATGCCCCAGGCAGGGGGACAGGAGCTGGCATATTATGAGAAAATGTGTAGCGAACTGGTAAAGCGCCCGGAGCTGGAGGAGTTCATAGTCGAGACCATTATGGAGAACTGTAATCCGGAGGAAACAATACCCGGCGAAAAACGGGAATCGGAATTCACGGACAGAATCGGGAACGCTGCCGCTTACAGGAATGTGGCATCCGGGCATTGGTCGCTGAAGCTGATCAGGCTGACAACAGCGGCGTTTGGGCCGGAGCCGGGAATAAGCTATACGGCAGAAGAAGCCGAAGACACGGCTTTGGAACTTTGGAAGATCAGAGAACAGACCATGTCCTGGATGAAAGCCTATGACATTGCCGGGGCGGTACGGCATTTCGGCGGACGATTTGCCCATGTGATGGAAGCGGTATCTTTCCCTCAGTGGGAAAAAGAGCTGACCCGATATTTTAGCCGGCATACATGGAGAGATACGGCGTGGCTGGCAGAGGCTTTTGCGGGGGAACAGGATCAGGACAGCATGCATATGCTCGCCTGGAGGGCCGCTTGCGGCATCAGCCGTGCAAGCGCAGCGGCAGCTACAGAATGTGAGGGGGCATCTGCCGACGGCCCGGAGGATTCATCCCGGCATCCGGAGGGCGGGGACACAGAACCGCTTGATGGCTCCGTGGAAAGAATGATGGACGGCCTGAGGGAATTCGCCCTGTGCAGGACGGCTCTATGCGAGAGGATCTACAGAGAGGAAGCTATCCGCGAGATGCCGGATGTGCTCCCGGAGGAGTATCGGGGGGCATACGCTATCCTGAATCTGCTGGAGAGGACGGAAGCGGCACAATATGCGGAGGCGGTGGAGTCTGTCCGCGAAATCAAGGATCTGCTTCCGGGGCTTGCCAATATCATGAGATATTACCTGAAATGGCTGGATACGCGGCTGGAACGGCAGAAAAGGGAGTCCACGCAGGCCGCGGGGGAATTCCAGGTGCTGGCCAGGCAGATCAAAGCCAGGGTCTATGCCCTGATGGATGCGGGGCAATACGAGGCGGCCCTGGGCGTGACAGAGCAGCTGCTGCCGCTCTTGCCGG